>JBQCEX010000542.1:0-6275 GCA_051959855.1 Flavipsychrobacter sp.
ACACCTGTAAGCATAGAGGAACAAAGAGAACACAACGGCAAGACTCAATACTTGCTGGTTACTAAATTCCCCCTTCTTGATGAAAATGGCCACGTAAGGCATCTATGCGGCCTGATGACAGATATTACAGAACGTAAGGAAAATGAGCTGAAATTAATTGAGGCTAAAAAAGATGCTGAGAAAGCCAAAGTAGCACAAGAAACTTTCCTGGCTAATATGAGTCACGAAATACGCACACCTATGAATGGTATAATAGGTATGGGCAATTTGCTGTTAGGTACCGAGCTGGACCAGGAGCAGAAAGAGTTTACAGAAAACATACAGGAGTCGGCTGAAAATCTTTTGTCCATAATTAATGATATACTTGATTTCTCAAAAATTAAATCAGGAAAGTTCCAGTTTGATCATACTAATTTTAAAGTAAGACAGGTAATAGAAAAAGCTGTTTATCCGCTGCGATTTAAAGCCGAGGAAAAAATGGTGAAATTAAACCTCAGCTTTAACAAGGTGCCTGAGGTTTTATTGGGAGACCCGCTTCGCTTGCAGCAAATCATTATTAACCTGGCAGGGAATGCAATAAAGTTTACCACAAATGGCTCAGTTGATATACATATTGCAGCCGAACAGATAAATGCTGGTAAAGTAGCGTTGAAAGTAGATGTAAAAGACACTGGAATAGGTATTGCACAAAATAAGCTGGACTATATTTTTGAAAGCTTCACACAGAATAATCAAAATACTTCGAGGAAATACGGGGGTACCGGCCTTGGCCTTGCAATAGTGAAACAGCTTGTTGAAATGCAACATGGCGAAGTAATGGTACAAAGCACCTTAGGTTTAGGCTCTGTGTTTTCATTTGTCATTCCATACATTATAGGTAAAGAAGTGTCGACCGTTGATAGCCGCGAGCAAAATGGCAAAGAAAAGAACATACTGGGTGGCATAAATATATTGGTAGCAGAAGACAATATCATCAATCAGAAAGTGGTAAAGAATACGCTGCAAAAGCAGGGTGCTAATGTATTAATAGCAGGTAATGGAAAAGAAGCGGTTGAGCAGATGCAAGGCAAAAATTTTGATGTTGTGCTGATGGACTTGCAAATGCCGGAAGTAGACGGATACAAAGCCACTCGTTATATACGGCAGGTCATGAAGAATAACATTCCTATCCTTGCTATGACGGCTGATGTGTTGAAGGGTGAGGCGGAAAAATGTTTTGAAGCTGGTATGACTGGTTTTATTTCTAAACCATTTGAACCAAATGACTTATACTTGCAAATACTAAGAGTAACAAAGGATAAACAAGAGCAACACTTATTAATTGACACAAAAACTAAAACAATGGAACAATCAGTTGTAGATTTTAGTTTTCTCTACGAAATATCAGACAACGATCCGCAATATATACATGACGTCATAGAGATATTCCTGGGTACTATGCCGGAAGGCTTAGATAAGCTGGAAGACCTCATAAGAAATACAAGTGATTGGGAAGCCATCTATAAGCAGGCACACTTCCTGAAATCGAGCGTTAGCATAGTAAAGGTGAGAGACATGTTTGATGATTTGGCAAAAATTGAATCTCTGGCTAAACAACAAGCTAATAAGGACGAGATCGTAAAACTGCTGGATAAGATATTGTCAATATTCAAAGAAGCACATCCCGTGCTTATTGAGGAAATGAACAAAGCTTAGAAAAAGAATTGCTTTTTTTAAAGGCGAAGCATTTGCTTCGCCTTTAATTTTTTAGAAAATGGCTGTTAAATACCCATGAAACGAATGCCTATACAAAAGGGATATTGGTTAAGCGCATCTGATTGCAACGACGTGATTTGGTAAGTAGCATACAATCTGAAGTAGCCATCCAGACCTATCTCTCCCATCAGGCAGCTATTAAAATCTGAGAAATTAAAACTGTCATGGTCTTTATGTTTGCCAAACTCGTCTGACTTTTGTTTCATCCATGAGTTAAGTCTGTAGCCACCTGTTATACCTCCACCATATACCAGCCATGCTTTATTGCCTAGTTTCGTTTTACTCACCAGCTCCAGCGGTATCATCAAATAATCGAATGCCAGTTTGTTTTTGGTAAGGTTCACTGTGCTCATAGTTACCGCAGGCTGTGTATTGTTTACATATTGAACGGGTTTGTCGAACCTGAAATTGTAAAGCTGCAATCCCAGCCCGCTTACCAGGTACAATTTCTCGTGCTTGCTTTTAAACAGTCTGTACTTCGTCATTATCGGGTATATGTTTACGTTAATACTTTTACCCTGGTTCAGGTTGAATAAATTCTTATTCCGAAGAGAAGGGTCAACCTGGAGAAAGCTTTGGGCAGCCGGCGAATTGTAATTGCTCTTATCATTAAGACTGTTAAAGCCAAGATCTAACATGCCAAAATGCACATCGAAAGCATCATCCTTTTCTTTGCTTGAATCACTCTTGGTTTTCGTAGAGTCTGTATTATATGTTTTACCATATTTTATGCCACCGTTGCCCATGGAAAAGTAATGTTTGTCCTTTTTCTTGCAGTTGTCTGCCTTATCCTGGGCTAATGCAGCATTTGTAAACAATGCTGCGATAATGATGAGATATGTGAGTTTCATAAATTACTGATATTATTAAAAGTTTAGTGTGATTTCTTTTTTACCTAGTTTGAATACGAATGCAGTTTCTTTAAGGTTATTGGTAATACTGCGTACTTCTTTCACTTTTTCATCCACTGTATTTTTCAAGTCTTTCAATCCTTGCTTTTTACTCTCGTCTATTGGCAACCAGGCAAAAGGCTCTTTATCTTCAATATCTTCTGTTATGGTGTTGTCTGTTATAGTAGGTATGGTTACCTGCACCTGTTTTATTTTGCTTGGTTCATGGTTGTTCAATACAGGTAGCGTATTTGCCCTTGCAATAGTAATGGGGCTAATATTGGAGGCATCTGTCTGTTGGTCCTGAATGTTCTTCTCTGTTGTAGCAATAACCGGGTTATTATGTCTTGTCGAAATAGGGGCTTGCTGGATTGTTGGTTCCTGTTTTTTGATCATTACCGCAATAGGCTTTTGTGCAGTAGTATCGTTTTTAATAGATGTAACATTCGTGACTGGATTATTAAGGGGCTGGCTATACGTATTTTTATTTACTGTTACGTTAACTACCGTCGTAACATGGTTGTTGGAGCGTTGCAGGAACAATATTGCGGTGCCTATAAGCGCTACTATTCCCGCTGCTGCACCATAGGTTCGCCAGTTACGCAGGCTGATGATGTAACTGCCTAGCTTTTTCAGCAGTTGTTCTTTGTGTTCAAATATTACTGTAGTGTCGGGAGCAAGGCGCGTGTTTTCATAGAGCGTCATCTCACTGCGCAGTTCAGGATGCAGTGTCATGAATGCTTCCAGTTCCTGCAGCTCGGCAGCATTTAGCTCGTTGTCCACATGCCTTATTACATACTCTTCATAATTTTCCAATGTCACCATGTTACAATACGTTTTCTACGCTCACTAAATAGTTTTTCAAAGTTTTCCGTGCACGGTGCAGGTACACTTTTACCTGCGTTTCTGATAGGTTGGTTATTTGGGCTATTTCATCATAATGGTAGCCTTCATAATCTTTCAATAGGACCAAAGCTCTCGATTGTTCATCCAGCTGAGACAAGGCTCGTTCCAATACACGCTTCAGGTCAGGGTTGCCCGGGTTGCTGCTGCCTGAATGCTCCGGTTGCTCGGTGTACTGTACTCTGCCTTTCCTGCGAAACAGGTCAACTGATTGCCTGTAGGCCACCTGGAAAAGGAAAGCCTTTGCCTTTTCCGTAAATACTTCCTGTCTTTTTTGCCATAGTACCTCGAAGCTGTTTTGTACTACATCCCGTGCGTCTTCTGCATTTCCGGTGCACTTATATGCAAAACGGAAAAGTGGATCAGCCCATTCCTGTACGCATGAATTGTAGTCTTTAAGCTCCATTCAGTAAGTATATCGCTGCTAAAAGTAAAAAGTTACAGAAAAGACGGATAAATTATCAAATACGGCTATTTAGCTATTATACATATATAGGGTGCACGGTGCTAATATTGTACCTTTGCCCATTATTGTTTTATAGAAAGCTGAATTAGAATGAAAAAGAAGCCGTCATCTTCCAACCATAGGAAATCTGGAGCAGGAGATTCGTTTAGAGATAAGAAAGGTGGAAGTACCTACAGCAGGGGCCCCAAGAGAACATCCGACAGGTCGGATGATGACAGACCGAAGCGTTCCTACGGTAACCGTGACGACAGGCCTAAGCGTTCTTATGGTGACCGCGATGATAGACCGAAGCGCTCCTATGGCGACAGGGACGATAAGCCCAAACGCTCTTACGGGGATAGGGATGACAAGCCAAAACGTTCTTATGGTGACCGCGATGATAGACCGAAGCGCTCCTATGGCGACAGAGATGATAAGCCCAAACGCTCTTATGGGGACAGGGATGATAGGCCAAAACGTTCTTATGGCGATCGCGACGACAGGCCAAAGCGCTCCTATGGCGACAGGGATGATAAGCCGAAGCGTTCTTACGGTGATCGCGATGACAAACCCAAACGTTCTTATGGACCAAGGGAGGACGGTGATAGAGCAAAGCGCCCATATGGAACCCGCGACGGTGGCGATAAGTCACGTCCTTATGGTACAAGAGGCGGGGATGACAGGCCAAAACGGAACTTTGGTGACCGTGACAGGAATGACAAGCCCAGATTTGAAAAGAAGAAATTTACCGATTATAAAGACCTCCCCGTACCTGACCGCTCTGGACAGGAGGAGAAGCCTAAACGTACATCAGGACCTGAGGACAGAGGCTATGGTGACAAGCCAAAGCGCGCACCGAGGCAAGATAAAGGCGCTTATGATGCCAAATCTAAGCGTGGACCAAGGCAGGATAAAGGTTCTTACGACGACAAGCCAAAGCCTAACCGCTGGAGCGACATGGACATCTTCGAGCAAAGGACAAGACGCAAGCAGGAAGATATAGACGAGACTGCTGAACAACATCCCGACTTCAAGAAGGAACTGCCTGATGCAGCTCCCCGCAAGTTCGAGAAGAAGTTTGATAGAGGCTACAAGAAGTCTGCACCAAGCATTCCTTTCAAAAAGCGTTATGAAGACTTCGACGACGAGTATGATAACGAAGATGAGCAGCCGGAACAAATGCCGCTGAACAAGTACATAGCCCATAGCGGCGAATGCAGCCGCCGTGATGCAGCCGAGCTGGTGAAGCAAGGCAAGATAAAGGTGAACGGCGAGCTGGTGGTGGATCCCGGGTATAAGGTGAAGGAAGGCGACAAGGTAACCATGGCAGGCAAGAAACTGTTTCCTGTGAAGGATATGGTGTATATATTGCTGAATAAGCCTAAGGGTTTCATTACCACTACAGAAGATCCGCATGAGCGCAAGACCGTAATGGACCTGGTGGCCAACTCAGGCGTGGAACGCTTATATCCCGTAGGCAGACTGGACAGGAACACTACCGGCCTGCTGCTGATGACCAATGATGGCAACCTGGCGCAAAAGCTATCGCACCCGAGCTATGAAGTGAAGAAGGTGTACCAGGTATCACTGGACAAACCGCTGACCAAGGCAGACTTTGATAAGATAATGGAAGGCCTGGAGCTGGAAGATGGCAAGGTGCAGGTGGATGAGATGTCTTACCTGGATGATAAGAAAGAGCTGGGCCTGGAGATACACAGTGGCCGCAACCGCATTGTGCGCCGCATCTTCGAATCGCTGGGGTATGAGGTGGAGAAGCTGGACCGTGTGATGTATGCCGGCCTCACCAAGAAGAACCTTCCGCGCAGCAAGTGGCGCTTTCTTGATGAGAAAGAGATCATCATGCTGAAACACTTTAAGAGCTAAACATGCCGCTGATAACAGCAGAACGCATACACGACGGACAAAAGTGGCTGCCGCATAGCACTGTGATAGAAGTGACCGACGATGGCCGTATTGCAGCGCTGCATAATAACCTAACAGATGGTGTTACCTTTTATGAAGGTGCACTGGTGCCCGGCTTTGTAATTGCCCATTGCCACCTGGAGCTATCGCATATGAAGGGTGTGGTGCCTGAGCATACCAGCCTGATACCCTTTCTGCAAAGCATACCCAAATACCGCAACGACTTTAGCGAAGAGCAGAAGCAAGCAGCAAGGCACGATGCATACAACGAGCTATATAGCAACGGCGTGGTGGCTGTGGGTGATATAGCCAATGTAACTGATACGCTGGATGTACGTGCGCAGGATAAGCTGCACATA
>JBQCEX010000543.1:0-8773 GCA_051959855.1 Flavipsychrobacter sp.
TCAGTCGCTATACCGATGGCGAGCTGTATCGTGTCATCACTACCGGTGTTGATAAGGAAGGTAAAGCGCTGTTCCCCGTTATGCCTTACCCATACTATGGTCGCATGGACCCTGAAGATATCAAATGCATCATTGCATACATACGCACGTTGCAGCCTATAGAAAATAAGGTGCCTGCGCCTCAGTCAGATTTCCCCATGAATTTCATCGTCAACACCATACCTAAAAAAGCAGAACCGCAGCAGCGTCCTGATCCATCTAATCAGGTAGCTTATGGTAAGTATATGGTCAATGCCTGTGCTTGTATGGAATGCCACACTAAGGTAGATAAAGGACAGATCATCCCAGAGCTTGCATTCAGCGGCGGCCGCGAATTTGTTTTCCCTGATGGCTCCGTAGTCCGCTCTGCCAACATCACGCCTGATGAAACAACTGGCATTGGTGGCTGGAATGAAGATGCATTCATCAACCGTTTCAAAAGCTATGCAGATACCTCTTACAAGCCACACGCTGTAGAGCCCGGCGCCTTCAATAGTATCATGCCCTGGCTCATGTACAGCCACATGACCAAAGATGATCTCTCTGCTATATACGCTTACCTGCGTACACTGCAACCTATAAGGAATACAGTACAGAAATTCACTGCTGGCAATAACAAAGCGATCGCACAGAAATAAAATACGCCGTTTCTATTCATTACAACAAAAGCCTTTTGCGCCGTCAAAAGGCTTTTTCTTTTAATTTTTTTATTTTAACTAATTATTTACTTAAATAACGTATATTTACGTTGTGTAGCAAAAAACTTAGTTGTGAAACACTTGACAAAAGCAGAAGAACAGATCATGCAGGTCATTTGGCAGAAAGAGCGTTGCCTTGTGCGCGACATAGTAGAAGCCTTGCCTGTAGCCATTCCGCAAACTACCGTATCATCCGTAGTACGCATTCTCGAACGAAAAGGTTTTGTTGGCCATAAAGCCTATGGCAAAACCTACGAGTACTTTCCACTCGTGCAAAAACAGGATTTTAAAAAGAATAGTATCAAGACCTGGATCAATAATTATTTCGATGGTTCGCCCAGGCAGCTGGTCTCTTTTCTTGTAGCTGAAAATCAACTGGAATTAAAGGAGCTGGATGCCCTGATGAAAGAGTTAGAAACACTAAAGAAGACAAAAACAAAAAAGTAGTCAATTAAAAACCTGTATTATGGCATATCTACTGAAGGTGACTGCAATATGGACGATATTCCTTTTGTTGTTCGAGCTGGTGTATAAAAGCAGTGGCAGGTTCACGCTTAACCGGCTTTATTTGTTGCTTGCTGTTATTACGGGTTTGCTATTGCCCTTTGTTCCATTGCCATCCGGCACAGTTGCAATAGCGCATAAAGCGCAAATGTTTTACGCTCCTGTACTGAATCAGACTTCAGCTAATATTGCGATGACTGGTACGCAGACATCGGCATCAGCTGCAACGACTAGTTCATGGGATGCATGGCACGTTCTGAGCATTGTTTATATTGCCGGTATAGCGCTCTTATGTTCAAGGGTGTTGTTGGAATTACTTCGAATAATGCGTCTTAAGAGTCATAGTCAGCAGCTCATTATCGCACAGCATAAAATATTTGTTACAGGCAAGGAGCATGCGCCGTACTCTTTTTTTAGCTGGATATTTATTAGTGATGTTAATTGCTACAAGCCGGCAGAGCTTGAATTTATTCTGCTGCACGAAGCTGCACACCTTAGTAAAAAGCATTGGCTGGATCTGTTGCTGATGCAAGTTTTTGTTATCGTGCTTTGGTTTCATCCGCTCATTTGGCGCTCTCGTTATTTGCTGCAGCTGCAGCATGAGTATGAAGCCGACCAGGTAGCCGCTCGTCACGATGCGTATGCTTACGGACGTTTTCTGTTGCAGCAGGCTTTGCTCGGCGGGGTGCCGCAAATAGCTCATTCTTTCCATTTTTCACCTATCAAAAACAGGATCAATATGCTTACAAAAACACAAAGCCGCTTGTCCGGCACACGGAAATATTTCCTCTTTATTCCTGCAATGTTTGTATGCACGGTACTTATGGCTGACACCGTATGGCAAAACAATATAACGACCTTCAAAGGGAATAAATTCGCATGGCGCGAAACGGATACGCTGTATTATAACAAAGATAAAAACCGTGCAGAGCTTGCCTCAGCCAGTGGGCAGCGCAAAGCCCCAATTATTTATAGTATGAATGATGAGCCTGTATATCAAAATGAATATCTGCACGCACCGGCCACTAACCTCAAAGGTGAGCAGCAATTTATAGATTATCTCATCGTCCACTTTCATGAGCTTAACACAAACACCCCCGACAGCCTTACCGGGATACAAGTAAAAAGCATCGTCATTGATAAAGAAGGAAAAGTGGTTAATTATGATATTCGCTATCTCAGGCACGCCCCTAAAGGATATCCCATGCAACCCGAATGGGACCCCTTGGCTAACATTCAACCACAGTTAAACAATGTCATAGAAAAGATTATTGCAAATGCACCATCCTGGAAGCCGGCCCACAAAGACGGGAAACCTGTAAACAGCGTCATCAGCTTCATGCCCGTCGGCTGCTAAATTTGGATTGAAGTTAAATCAATAAAACAAACAGTTCTATTCATTAATAACAAAAGCCTTTTGCATTGTCAAAAGGCTTTTCATCTAACGTAGCATCAAAATAGCCCGTTGTCCTTAGCAAATAATATGAGTTCTTCTCGCGAGTGGATTCCAAGCTTTGCAAAGATGTGATTGCAGTGAGTCTGCACAGTTCTTGCAGCGCATCCCATTTGGTTGGCAGCTTCTTCATAGCTTTTACCCTTCGCTACAAGCTTTACTATTTCGAGTTCCTTTTTAGTCAATTCAGGAATTGTAAGACTATTGTTATTAGCTGTCAGATAAACGTCTTTGCTAGCAATGTCCGAATAGTAATAGCCATGGTAAAAAATATTTAGTAGCGCAAGCTGTAGTTTATCGCTGCTTATGTTCTTGGTCAAAAATCCATTTGCACCTTTTTGCAGCATACTGTTGATCGCATAATTCCCGCTATGTAAAGACAGCACTAGTACTTTCAAAAATGGCCATTTACTTTTTAGCAATATCAGTGTTTCATACCCGTTCATTTCCGGCATATGAATGTCTAGTATACAAATGTCTGGCAGATATGCTTGCTTCTCTATTGCTTCAATTAACACTCGCCCGTTTGGAGCGGTTGTGGTAATTGAAAAGCTATCAAATGAGTGGATGATGTTGCAAAGGCCTTCAAGATATAAAGAATGGTCATCCGCAATAGCGAGACTGATAATTGGGGTATTCATAAGGTGGTATTTAGGATATAAAAACAAATACGCTAAGCAGCGTATATAAAGCTATAAATAATTTATCAATTATGTTATACAGCGTATTTACTTAAGAAGATGTTCATTTTAGCTTTATGTAATTGTTAATTACTAAAATTTATCTTATGAAAAAAAAAGAGAGTAATCTTAAATTGTTTGCTTTGGCTATTGGATTTTTAGCTGCCTTAATCCCCGCCATCTCAAAGGCATACACCTATATTCCTCCCTCACATGGCCCAATCACTCTAGGTACTATGCTTAATACCGGAATTAATAGAGCTTTTGCATCAGCTTCTATTGATTATTGTACTTCGTCTTCCTGTTCTGTTCCTACCCAGCTTTCTGCTATGATACACTGTAATCCGGATGATTTGGGCGGAGCGGGATCTGCCTTTGAAAAAACCGGGCTTTTTGTTACAGATGGTATTACAATAATTGATGTGTCTACCATACATCCTAGCTCGCCATATTGGACATGGATAAATAGTCCATCGTCCTGGCCTTATGGTGCCGTTACCGGTGCCGATGTTGTAATAGGTAATGGAAGTACGCTTACTGAATTTTTATTAGGTGTTATATACACATATGATGACCCGTCGCATAACGGGTATGCTGCTTTGGACATATACACTATTTCGAATCCAGGTGGTACACTTACCGTTACGTATAACAGTACTACTACTCTTTCAACTAATTCTAACTGGGGCGCACGTATCGACATGATTCCGGATTACAATAACTTATTATCAACTGGTAAACCTAAATGTGATCGATTTGTAGCTACTTGGGAAGATATCACTGGTTCAGGCGTTTTAGGATATTCGGCAACTTTAAGTAATCCTACATCTGGAACCTCTGCACATTTGAGTATTGACGAAGATTGGATGAATTGTGACATTGCTGGCATTCAGCGGTCTGGCACCAAAGGCAATCAGAATTTTGGTTTATACACCTTTTGGGATCCAGGTACTAACGAACTTAAATATGAAGAATGGAATATCACTACAAATACAGTTTCTGCCCCTGTTGTTTTGGCAAGCCACGGCACATACTACCCACGTATAGATGCAATTGATAATCCTTCATTACAAGCTGTTGGGAATAATAATTGGGTAGTAGCAGCTATGGATCCTGCTATGGGTTCAGTTAGTGTTTATAGTGATGCGCATCCATCAGGACTGGGTTCAATTCCGGTAACATCTAGTCCCGGTGGTGGTGCATGCGCTGTAGCCTTTGGACCAGGCTCATCAATGTATACGATCGGGTCATTTGATATAGGGGCAGGCAACTTTTTAACTAATTTGGTAGGCATTTCTGCAAGTTCAATCGGAGCAACAGGTTTTATTGTGAATTCATCAACAGCTAATGAACCACTTTATCCGGATTGTATAACACTAAGCAGTACATGCAATACTGACGGTGACTACATTTTTGCTGGCTGGCGAAATGTTACAGTTACTTCGCCAAATACAGATTACTTTTATTGTAAGACAACTGGAATGCCGATTTCCTTCAAACAGCCGACAGCAATTTCTAATTCTGGTCAATCGCCTAATTATAGCGTTTATCCTAATCCGGTTATCAATTTGCTAACATTATCAGGCAAGCACAATGATGGAGACAGCTATTCAATAATTGATGTATCGGGAAGGGTAGTAATGACAGGAAGCATTATATCAGATGATCAGCTGCTTAACGTAAATAACCTGGTAAACGGAATGTATATTCTGAACATTATTACATCAGATAAAACGCAGAAAGTTCAGTTTGTAAAAGAATAGTTTGTATAGTTTATACATTATAATGTGCCTGCCTGTTATAAGGCAGGCACTTATTTAAGATAATGCTAGCCGCACATAAAAAGTCAATCAAAATAAATTCTTCATTTTTTACAAATTCTGCCAATTCTTTAATTCTGTAAATTCTGATTCAGACAATCATCATCCTGCCGTCTTAATTTACTATTATAACGAAGTTCACTTTGGCTGTATCACTACCCGGTATTTTATAGGCGCTGATATTTACATGTTCTTTTCGGTTATCAACCGGCATCCAATACATTATAATTCGTCGTTTCTCATCACTGTAAATCTCCTGGTCAATCCTGATTGAATCTTGCTTCCCATCATTATTAAATCTGCCATGTGCACTTAAGTACAGTCGTAGAGAATGAAATTTGTTTGGCACCTTTATAATGAACTGCCCATTACTGTCAGTTTCAGTTATTGAATTGGTGTTCCATATTGTTACTTTTAATCCTGCAATTGGTTTTCCGGTTGCTGCAACTATTATTTTCCCCTTGATCTGCCTGTTATGCCCATGTGTTCTATGTCTACCTTTAGCCATAGGATATTGCCCTTGGGTTTTGCTTGAAGCAACAGATAAAAGGCAAATGATGATCAATACCAGATTTGAGGGTTTCATAAAGGCGATTATACTTTAAGACGTAAAAAAAATTGCATAGCCTGGGATCTAACCGAATATGAAATGCAACCAGGAAATTCTTCAATTTCATAAATCCTGTAAATTCTGATCCAAAAATGTGGCCATCTTAATTTGGAAACACCCTCCTCTCAATAGTAACTTGCCATTAGCAGAATGCAGTAGCAAACTGCCAACAGTTCTTAAAAAATGAAATGTAACACGTGGGGCACAAATGAGGCATAATGGGTAGTAATGGGGTACAAATGGGAAATCTGGATAAAAGTAATATGGTTGCCTGCAAAGCCTTTCCTCCGTTTTTAGTCCTAACTGATAATTATTTGGGACACTCGCCTAATTCCACAAATCCGTATTCAGACAACAAGTTCTGTTCATTCATATATACTGTAAATTCTGATTCAGACTTACACAAAACCATTAAACCTATCCACAATCATTTTTACTTTTTAATTTTGAATTTTTACTTCGAAGCATGCAATTCTCAAACGTCGTAGGCCAGCAGGCAGCAAAGAATGGATTACTCGGTATGTGGCAGCAAGGGCATATGCCGCATGCGCTCATGCTGGTAGGGGCAGAGGGTACAGGTGGCCTGCCTATGGCGCTTGCACTTGCGCAATATATCTTTTGCGAGAACAAGCAGGCAACAGATGCATGTGGCGTTTGTCCCTCTTGCAGCCGTGTAGCTCGCCTCGAGCATGCAGATTTGCATCTTAGCTTTCCTTCTGTACCGCCCAAGCCCGGCGTCAAGGCCATGAGCCAGCACTATATGGAGGAGTTTAGGGAATTTGTACGACAGACACCCTATGGTACCACCTACGATTGGCTGCAGGCCATAAACGCTGAGAACAAACAAGGAAACATTACAGCCGAGGAGTGCCGTGACATCATAGAGAAGCTCAACCTGAAATCATATGAGGGTGGTCGCAAAGTGCAGATCATCTGGCGCCCTGAGTATCTCGGTAAAGAAGGCAACATCTTACTGAAGCTTATAGAGGAGCCCCCTTTAGATACCATTATTATATTGGTGGCCGAGAATACAGAAGATGTACTGGCTACCATCCTGTCCCGTACCCAGCAGGTGCGGCTTGCTCCATTGCCCGCTGCAGATATCGCTGCTGCATTGGTAGCTGCCTCCCTGACAGATCCGCGTCGTGCTGCTCAGGTAGCACACCTGGCAAACGGCAGCTATACGGAGGCGCTCCGCATTGTGCGTCATGCGGATAATGATCTCTTTCCAGAGGTGCGCAACTGGTTCAATGCATTATTTACAAAAAATGGGGTTGCAGTAGCCAAATTTGCAGAGGATTGGAGCAAAGCAGGCCGCGAGCAGCAGAAAAACTTCCTGTATTATGTAGTTCAGTTGCTGGAGCAGGCTATCCGTATGCGCTATATGCCACAGCAGCAGGCAGCCCTCCCGGCAGAGGAAACTCAGTTCGTGCAGAAGCTGGCGAACATGAGCCTTCCCTTCGAAGCGCTGGGCGAAATGGTAAAGCAGATCACCGATACTATCTTTTATATTGAAAGAAATGCTCATTCAAAGACCCAGTTGCACGCATTATCCATCCGTCTTCAGTACATTATCCAAAACAAAGCGCTAACTTTGTAAGATTATTTTATTATTTTTCACAATCTGCAGGTGAGCAATTTCTGTGCGTAGGATAAAAATGTGAAGATGTGCCACTTATGACAAGGTATCGCTGATAGGGTTAATCAGTCTTTACGGTCGATAGGCAAGTGGCCAATAAGTTCTTCTTAATAGTGTAGATGTAATTGCAAGCCACCTGCTGTCAATATAAATTATATATATAAATGGGATGTGGCAATTGTGGGACAGGCGCAAGCGGAAAACCGAATGGATGCAAAGGAAACGGAGGATGTAGTTCTGGTGGATGCAACCGAATGAATGTTTTCGACTGGCTGAGCGCTTTACCCCTTTACGATAGTGCAAAACCTTACCCGATAATAGAAGTATCGTTCAGCAAGGGAAGCCGTAAGGACTTTTTTAAGAACAATACCAACCATATACTGGAAAAAGGCCAATGGATAGCCGTTGAAGGTATAAGCGGGTACGATATAGGCCAGGTCAGCCTTACAGGCGAGCTGGTGAAATTGCAACTGAAAAAATACGGTATCGAGGACCAGAATGCGCTGAAGCGTGTACTACATCCCGCTACCGAAGACGAGCTGAAAAGCTACGAAAAGAATAAGCTCCGTGAGCCGGAAGTACTCCTTCAGTCACGTGCTATGGCGCGTAACCTGAAGCTGGAGATGAAGCTGGCTGAGGTAGAAATACAGGCAGACGGTAAAAAAGGAACCTTCTTCTACACTGCCGATCAGCGCGTCGATTTCCGTGAGCTCATCAAGGTTTATGCATCTGAGTTTAAGCTGAAGGTAGAGATGCGCCAGATAGGTGCAAGGCAGGAAAGTGCTAAGGTAGGCGGTATAGGTAGTTGTGGCCGTGAGCTGTGCTGTAGCACCTGGCTGTCAGACTTTAAGTCTGTTAATACCACCGCTGCCCGTTATCAGAATCTTTCTATCAACCAGACTAAACTTTCCGGACAGTGTGGCCGTCTCAAGTGCTGTCTCAACTACGAGTTGGACACTTATATGGACGCCCTCCGCGTATTCCCTGACAATGCCGACCAGATCGAGACGGTTAAGGGCAAAGCAACCCTCCAGAAGCGCGATATTTTCAAAAACCTCATGTGGTATAGCTATTCCGATAGTAACAAGCAATACCCAATGACAATAATCCGCGTGAAGGAGATACTGAAGCTGAACAAGGAAGGGATAAAACCTGAAGAACTGCAGGCAGTAGAGCTGGAAACGGGCAATAAAGCCAATGTGAAAGTAGATGTGGGCTTTGTAAATGACGTTGGCCAGATCACACTTCGCTCGCTTGAAAAGGGCAGTAAGAAAAAGAAACCCGGCGGAGCTAACAACAATAATAATAATAACAGGCAACAGCAAGCCTC
>JBQCEX010000544.1:0-3622 GCA_051959855.1 Flavipsychrobacter sp.
CGCTACAAATACTACAACCTGTACCAGCAATGACGGTACAATCTCGCTGAATGGTATGCAAAACAGCACTTCTTATACAGTGTTGTACTCAAAAAATGGAGTGTCTGCTTCCACTACAATTGTATCAAATCCGTCAGGTGGTGTTCTGGTAATTAAAAATCTTAGCCCAGGCATTTATGATAGCATAAGAGTTCAATATAGCGGTTGTACATCTAATATGGTAGGGCCAATAACTATTTCTAACCCTACTCAGCCTGCAACTCCTGCTATTTCTAATAATAGCCCGATTTGTCATAATACGGCACTAAACTTTACTGGTAGCGATGCCACTGCACCTGTTACCTGGACATGGAGCGGACCAAACAGCTTCAGCTCTTCAGTTGCAAACCCTACTATATCTAATGCAATTTTTGCAGACTCTGGACTTTACTATGCGTATGTTACCGATACTAATGGTTGTCAGTCAGCCGTAGTAACAAGCCGTGTTTCATTCATGCCAACTCCGGACGATCCGACAGGTAGCAGTAATGCGCCAATATGTGAAGGGGCAACTTTAAATCTTACTGCCAGCTCATCTACCTCAGGTGTTACTTATATGTGGACAGGCCCTGCCTTCCCAACAGGCGATACCGCCCAAAATCCAAGCATACCAAATGTAACTATGGCTGATGCCGGTGATTATGTCGTATATGCTATTTTAAATGGTTGTAAGTCTATTAATCCGCTTACACTTAATGTGTATGTAAAATGGATACCGGGTGTTCCTACCGTTACCACCAATGCTCCTGTTTGCTCTGATAAGGGTTATCAGGGTAATAATACGCTGACATTAACGGCCGGAGATACCACTTCGGGTGTAACATATAAATGGACAGGACCAAATTCTTTCTCTGCCAGCTCCACTTCAAAGAAGCAGTCAAGAACTAATCCGCCAATGGCCGACACAGGTTGGTATTATGTATATGCTACTTACAAGGGATGTAATTCTGCACTTGATAGTGTACACGTAACATTGAAGCAAACCCCGGCACCTCCGACACTTTTACCATCGTTAAATCTGTATTGCCAATACGATGGTACGAGCCCGCTCAAAGTTTCTGGCACAGGCACCATAAATTGGTACACTGTTTCATCAGGTGGAACTGCGCTTAGCGGTGCTCCTACTCCAGACGCTACCGTGCCTGCAATAAATATATGGTATGTAACCCAAACTATTAATGGCTGTGAAAGCCCGTATGCAATGGATACCGCGCTTGTAAAAGCTAAACCTCTTGCTCCGGTAGCCTCTGGCACACCTTACGTATATTGCCAGGGGGATAATTCTAAGCCGTTAGCTGTTATTGGTGTAAAACTTTTGTGGTATACAACTGCCACCGGTGGTGTAGGTAGCCCTGTCACTCCGACCCCTTCTACCAATACGCCTGGCACATACGATTATTATGTGTCTCAGACAGTGAATGGTTGTGAAAGTGACAGAACACATATAACAGTAACCATTAAACCTAAGCCTAACAAGCCAAGCGTAAGTGCTGTTACATACTGCCAGAACGATCCTGCTATACCACTTAGCGCAGGTGGTGTTAATCTGCTGTGGTATAATGTATCTTCAGGTGGCGTAGGCATTCCTACAGCGCCTACTCCGGTTACATCTTATCCTGATACTTCTTATTACTATGTTACTCAAACAACTAATGGTTGCGAAAGTGACAGAGCTGAAGTGCCTGTATATGTTTACTACAAGCCTAATGCTGTAATCGTCGCCAGCACAACTTACGTTTGCCAGCACGACACCATGAGCTTCAGCTACTACGGTAACGGTACATCTGATGCTGCTTATAACTGGACAATGCCTAAAGGGGCCTCTATAGTTGGTGGTATCGGTCAGGGCCCTATAGTTGCCCGTTTCGATTCAGCTGGTAAATACAAGGTACTGTTGCAGGTAGATAATCATGGCTGTAAAAGCCCGCTTACTTCTGCAATGGTTGACGTAAGGGAATCTCCTATCGTACCTGTAGTATTACAGAAAGAAGCTTGCCAGGGTGACATAGTGAATGTATCTATAGGCAATCCTAACGAAACAATAGATAATTATAGCTGGGATTTTGGCGGTGCCACAGTAGTATATGGAGCAAGCGGCGCTGGTCCTTACGGCATCCGTTTTGACAACCAGGGCCTATATGTGGTGAAGCTGATAGCTGTAACAAGCGCTTGTCCTTCATTGCCAATACTGGATAGTATTTATATCCATCCGCAGGCTGATGCACACATCATGAGCGTAAGCAATAGCACTGTATGTTCTGGTGATAGCGTGCACTTTACCGCAGAAAGCTATAACCCTTCTTATCTGTATCAATGGTTGCCTGCTACCTATTTCGAGAACAATACGAATATGGGCGATGTATACGGTTTAGTTCAGACTTCAGGCTATGTAAAGCTATCTGTAACTACAGAATATGGTTGTACGTCAACCGACAGTATACTGATACACGCAGAGCCTTGTTGCGATGTGTACTTCCCGAATGCCTTCACTCCTAATGGCGACGGTAAGAATGATATCTTCAGACCATTATCTAACGGCCGCCAGCAGGTTAAAAACTTCAGGGTCGCTAATCGCTGGGGACAGATAATGTTTGAAACTGTAGATCAGCATACCGGCTGGGATGGTAAGTTCGGTGGCGTGCCTCAGGATATGGGTTCTTACTACTACTACATAGAGTATGAATGCGCTAACGGTAAAACCTATACCAAGAAAGGTGAGGTGGTGCTCGTACGATAGATATTCATAACGATTCTTCATACAATGGCCGGGATTTTTCCCGGCCATTTTTCTTT
This sequence comes from Flavipsychrobacter sp., assembly GCA_051959855.1. GTDB lineage: Bacteria > Bacteroidota > Bacteroidia > Chitinophagales > Chitinophagaceae > SZAS-30. The sequence continues at coordinate 2,833 of JBQCEX010000544.1, forward strand.
TGAAGTTTTGCAATGTTTAGCTGCACAAAAAGTTATCAGCTACTTATAACTATTGCTTATTTTTAGCCATTATTATTCAAATACATGCAGGACTTAAGACCATTTTTTGAAGACGAACATTTTATAGAAACTAAAGAGCCGGGAACTTACCAGCCCTTACAATGGGGGGCAAATATTCAATGCGTTACACAGGACAACTTTAATTGGGATGAAGCTGATATCGTAATGGTGGGCTGCGGTGAATGGCGTGGCGAAAACCCTGAGGCCGATTGGAGCGAAGGACCTAATGCAATAAGAGAACAGCTCTATAAGCTATATAACTGGCACCCTGCTATGCGCATAGCTGATGCAGGCAACGTACGCCAGGGAGTATCCTTACAGGATACACGCGTTGCCCTGCGGGAAGTGCTGTTTGAGCTGCACCAGGCAGGTAAAATAGTAATAGTGCTGGGAGGCTCTCATGATCTTACCATGGAGCAATACGAGGTTTTCAGAAGGTCAGAGCAAATGATTAATGCTTCAGTGGCAGATATGCTTATAGATCTCGACGAAACTGAGGATATAAACTCCCGAAGCTTTTTGATGAGCATGCTCACTGAGCAGCCAAACTTTATAGGCCATTACAACCATATTGGTTTCCAGAGCTACTATGCACATCCGCGTATGGTAGAAACGCTGGATAAACTGCGTTTCGATTTCTTCAGGTTGGGTAAGGTGCGCGAGCATATGGAAGATATGGAACCCGTTCTACGCACCAGTAACATGTTCAGCTTCGATATGTCGGCCATAC
>JBQCEX010000545.1:0-2877 GCA_051959855.1 Flavipsychrobacter sp.
TTAATAAATAAGCAGCTAAAAGCCGGCAACAATAGTGATTTTAGTTTTAAATTTCTATTTTCGTTGTCTATTCAAAGCGCATGAAAAAAATTCTGGTATTAGTCTTATTGTCAATTTCTATTATAGCCTGCAATAAAACAACAAACGGTCCTGTTACTTACCAAACTATCATGCAGCGCATGGGAGTGACAATGGGCCAGCCATATACTAGCGGGCATTACAGCGGCCCTGATACTACAGGCACAATCACTTTTTTTAATGATACCTCTATTGAAGAGTACAGTAATGCCGCGCGAAGATCGATAAAATTCTCCTGCCATTTCTTTCTTGACAGTTCAAAGGTTGGCTATCTCAATGCTTGTTATATAATAAAAGATTCAGCAAAGCTTGCATCAGATATCGGTGCCGATGCTTATGCCTTTCCTTTTGCTACGCTAGCACTGCATAAGCTGGAGCTGGTAAATTATTCCAGCGCATTAATATTAGGCGGCACTTATGGTTTCCCTGCGCGTGGCATAGTGCCTGCATCCTGCGACTATATCACAACGCACTAAAAATAGAAAGGGCTTCTCTTATTTGAGAAGCCCAGGAACCCCTATTCCATTATCTATACAAATTTCTTTGCAATAGCCGTTAAAGCATCTATCAACCTGCGTTTAACAGTTTATGTATGCAAGGTAAATAGCTACCCGGACATAATTTGTAGAATTAATTCCATCAGGAATATGCCTAATGGAATCATTCTTTTTCTTTGAAAAGAAAATATATGGCCTGCTGAAAAAATTCTATAAGCTGTTTGATCTTATTCAATAGTTGCATTGATAGTTTAACATTGATAGGGTTCAATGCAAACTTAAAAGCATATTGATAAATACAAATCAGCTTTCAATAATTTTAATTCCTTTTTAATATCTTGAGATAATGATGTTGCACATCATAAAAAAAGCTGCACACTGGTGCAGCTACGGTGTTAGGGACGGCAATTGCATGCCGGAAAAAAATTTATTGCAGATCAAAACTACTACAATTAAAATATTAAGCAAGAGTCTTGTTTAAGTTTGTCGCAAAAAATCTGTGTAAAGATTTAATATTGCACAAACTGTAAACCATGCAATATAAAATTTATTACCTCAGGGATTTATCTGGTCTATTTAATAAACATTTTAAGAAAATAGAATTAGACGAAATAGTATTTAGTGACCGTGAAAATTTATTTAGCTCTGTTGAAGAGGCGCACCAATATTTACTTTCAATGAAAGAAGCGATAGCCAACAATACCTTTACTGTTTTGCCGTATATAAATATCTAATCTTCTTCTTGCTCTATTCTTTCTTTAACGTGGTGAGCTATTATGCCCCAGCTTGCTACTGCTATTATCACTGAAGCTACTATTAATGGAATATTGAAGGGTATTTCAAAGCCTATCTTTTTCTCAAAGTCCCAGAAATTATTAATAAGAGTCAATGTCACTGCAAGAAACAATAGGAAATACATGGTGGAGAGTACTGCGATGAAGATGATCATATATTTTGCCAGCCCTTCCATATAGCAATAACGTTTTCTAGTTCTAATATATTGCTATTTCTTTCAAATTGCACTTAAATTTCAAATATTGGCCGATACATAAAAAAGCTCCCCGAAGGGAGCCAATTCCACCCATATAAAACAATGATGCAATATTAAGGTAAATAATGCATATTTATATAAAATATTTATAAAAAATTGTTTAGCAAATTAAAATGAAGTGAATTAATAATAATCATAGCTGATAGTTAATATTAAAATTAACAAGAGAAATTGTAAGCTATTTATTTAGGAGAGAGTAGATGGAATTTTATTAATATGCTTCCCTAGCTCTGTTAAAGAGATATAGTTATCTTTTTCTAAAGAATAATCTATAAGTTTCATATTCTTCAAGACTTTTAAATATATCGTTATCAGTCCCATGTCTAAACCTGCTTCTGTTGACAGTAGCTCTATACAATTTTTCTTATCAAGTATATCAATGTCCTGACAATACTTTTTTATTGTTAGAAATACTTTATTTAGATGACTGAGCAAGCAATAAGTTTAGTCGAATATAATGTAGAAAAATTACTATGCAAATTTTACAGCTTGAGTTCTATTTGTAATATTCATAATTGTATAAAAACAATTGGTCTGGCATACCGCCCTTTACATTATCTGTAAATAATACTTTGGTTCTATTGCCATCCCTATCTTTAGCCAATGTTTTAAATTCAAAATTATAGGTGTTGCCGCTTGACGCATCTGTTATTGTTTCCTTTACCACACGACCAAATTTGTCATAACTGAATTTGGTAGTAATACTCATCATCAGTTTATTATTTCTATTGTACTTCCTGGCAATGGTTTCTTTGTTGCGCATATCTTTATCCAGTATGTGCAGTACTATATTCTTTGTTTCCTTGTCAGCAGAACTATCTGTGTAGGTTTCGTTATCGCTCCAATCTACAACTGAATAATTTATTTCCTTGCCGGCATCATTATATGTTTTTGATCCGGATATTCGGTTATTTTCATAGCTGAATTTGGTGATAGTGGTTGTCATTCTCCTTCTTCCTGCTACCTGGTGATGTTCGTTTTCGAGTGATAGTAACTTACCGCTTTCATCAAATGTATATTTATCGACGTTATAAAAAACTGTATCGACAACAGTCCATTCTCCATTCACCTGCCTGGTATAAGGGAAGCGGGCTTCTTCCATTACTTTCACTTTACCTTTCAGCCCATATTTTTTCACATCATTCCCCCCGCTTTGGGCCTGGCAATTAAATATAGTGGCTATGAGAGAAAAGAAAAGCAATACTCGTTTCATTTGTTATCTTAATATCAGACTGCTAAAATTAATACTTC
>JBQCEX010000546.1:0-5761 GCA_051959855.1 Flavipsychrobacter sp.
TCTTTTTATTTATTATAAATTGTTCAATTAAGACAACTTGTCATTTATCGGTAACCACAAATGACATAATTGCATAAAAATTGATTTGGTCTTCTGTTTGCATAATACTTTTCAAACCAAACAACAATAATCTTAAAAACAAAACAAGTTATGTATAACAGAAGACACTTCGGCTCAATGCCACAGACATTCGGCGGTATCCTTGAAGGCTTTTTTGATAATGGTATGCCGCATTTTAAAGGAGAAGTATGGCACACAGGTGTTGCCCCGGTAAATATCTATGAGACAGACAAAGGATATGACCTGCAGTTGGTGGCCCCGGGCTTAAAGAAAGAAGATTTCAAAATTAAGCTGGATCAAAATATCCTCACCATTTCTTATGAACATAAAGAAGAAAAAAACGAGGAGAACAAAGAACAGGATGCTAACAATCCTAAGGTAATTCGTAACGAATATCGTTTCCGTTCTTTCAAAAGAAGTTTCACACTGAATGAAAAGGTAAATGTTGCCGGCATCAGCGCTAAATATACCGATGGTATATTGTATGTAAGCTTACCTAAGAAAGAAGCTGCAGAACCTGCAACAAAAGAAATAAATATTGACTAAGAGCTTTAGTTTGATGGCGATTTAGACAGGTAAAAAGTAAGAGCGGTGATTTCACCGCTCTTTATATTTTATCTTATATATCCCAGTATTTTCAGCATGCTTTGGTAAGACTGCTCTTTAGCATACAGCCAGTCCTCAAGCTCACCATTCTTGTTGTACTCCACTACCACGTGCTTCGGCGATGGTATCATACAGTGTTTAATACCTCCATAACCCGCAAGCTGGTCCTGGTAAGCGCCTGTATGAAAGAAGCCTATATATAGTGGTTCAGCCGCTTTTTCTTTATCCAGCTTGGGCAGGAACACGGCGTTGATATGCTCTTCTGATGTATAGAAATCATGACTGTCGCAGGTAAGCCCGCCCAGGTGCACTTCCTGGTATTCTTTGTCCCATTTATTTATCGGCAGCATCAGGAACTTCTCACCTATTCCCCAGGTATCCGGCAATGTGGTAATGAATGAGCTATCTATCATGTACCATATTTCACGGTCATTTTGCATCTTCTCATCCAGCACGCTATATACCACAGCTCCAGCTTCTCCGACAGTAAATGAACCGAATTCCGTATAGATATCAGGCACATCTACTTTATTCTTTTTACATACCGCTTTTATTGTCGACACGATCTCATTGACCATGTAAGTATAGTCGTAATCGAAATTCAATGAATGTTTGATTGGCAGGCCACCACCTATGTTCAGGCCTTCCAGCTCGGGGCAAACTTTCTTCAGTTGACAATAGATGTTCAGCACCTTGTTCAGCTCACTCCAGTAATACACGTCATCCTTTATCCCCTTGTTCATGAAGAAGTGCAGCATCTTCAGCCTGAACTTATCATTACCTTTTATCTTATCTACATAAAACTCCAGCACATCCCTGCTGCGTATGCCCAGGCGCGAAGTATAAAAGTCAAAGGTTGGCTCTTCTTCACTAGCTATACGTATACCTATATTTACCGGGTCCTTCGAGCGAATGAGACGTTTGTAATCGTCAAATTCATTCTTGTTGTCCAAGATAGGAATGACATTTTTAAAACCATCATTTATCAGGCGTGCAATGTTACGGGTATAAGTTTTAGTCTTAAAGCCATTGCATATAATGAAGGTATCCTTGGTTATTTTACGGCGCTTGTACAGTTGTTTTACTATCTCTATATCGTAGGCAAACGACGTCTCCAAATGCACACCGTGCTTCAGGGTTTCCTCTACTATAAAAGAGAAGTGCGAACTTTTGGTACAATAACAATAGAAGTACTCACCGTCATATTTGTGCTTCTTTATAGCCGCATTAAACAGGGTCTTAGCCTTCTTTATCTGCATGCCTATTTTGGGTAGGTAGGTCAGCTTAAAAGGCGTACCGTATTTGTCTATCAGCTTTTTTATGTCAAGCCCGTTAAACTGCAGGTAGTTATTATCATCAACGTCGAAACCTTCCTGAGGAAAATGAAAGGTTTGGTGTACGAGGTCAGTATATGTGTTATTCATTTATTAATTGACGGAAATAAAGTCAACGATAAATTGTGTTTATTGAGATTCAAAAGTAATCATTTGCACAAATCATCACATTATTTTTTTATGGCTTCAAAATATTTTAAAAAATCACTTGCTTGCCGCTTTTAGCATAAGTTTGCGTTCTTTTCCGCCAGGATGAAAAAATCACTTTTACACATGCACGCAGCGGTGCTGCTATGGGGTTTTACCGGGGTACTGGGCAGGGCTATATCGCTTGATGCTCCTGTGCTGGTATGGTATCGCATGCTGCTTACTGCCCTTTTTATGTCTGTCATCCTGTTTTACAGAAAACAATGGGTAAAGATCGAGCGGCGGGATATGCTGCGTCTGGTAATGGTTGGCTGTCTCATGGGGCTGCACTGGGTGGGCTTTTATGGCGCTATTAAGTTTGCAAACACTTCAGTTGCACTCGTTTGCCTCTCCACAGCAAGTGTCTTTACCTCTTTATTAGACCCGCTTATCAATAAGGTAAAATACAATCCTTATGAATTATTGCTTGGCCTGCTTGCTTTAGCAGGCGTATATTTCATATACCAGTTCCAGACTTTATTTGGGGTCGGCATTTTACTGGGCGTTATTGCTGCTATTCTCAGTTCGGTATTTACAGTTCTGAATAAAGGTGTGGCTCATAAATATCCGTCTCGAACCATGGTATTTTATGAAATGACCACAGGCTGGCTGTTTATTACTCTTCTGCTGCCCTTGCAGTTTCATTATTTTCCCAATACTGCAATGACTCCGCGAACAGACAGTCTTTTTGGCCCCAACTGGATGCACAACGACTGGCTTTGGCTAATCATTTTAAGTCTTTGCTGTACCGTATGGGCACAATCATTAGCACTTACAGCCTTAAAAAAGCTCAGTTCCTTTACCGTAACTCTGAGTGTGAACCTGGAGCCTGTGTACGGCATTCTACTGGCCTTTCTTTTCTATAAAGAGAACAGGCAGCTTCACAATGGCTTTTACCTGGGTATGGGACTTATATTGCTTTCGGTTGTGTTACAAACCATTCGCCTGCTGCGTCCTCGGGGCGCTTCTCCTGCATATATTGCTGAAAAAGGCGGTATTGATTAATATTAATTGGTAACTTTATATCTATAAAACTTGTCTTTTATGGGTAGCAAATTACGTCCGGAAGATATAGTAAAAAGCGAGCCTGCGCTTTGGATAAAGGAAGATGGCCAGACAGAACATGGCAGACTGATACTTACTCCTCTAAGGCTGATATTCATAAAGAACAACGGCCATAATTTCCTTTTCTGGATAGCAATAAAAAATAAACGTATCACTCCTACCCTTGAGATAGCGCTTGATACCATTAACTGCGTAGCGCACGAGGCATTAATGGTTGATAAGAATATACTTTCCATTTGCTATCTGCAGTACCGGCATGCTCGCTTTACTGTGCTCGATTGCGAGGCTTGGGAAAAAGCTTTGAATATGGAGCAGATGACAGCACATATAAAATATGCCGAAAATGCTGTATTAGATGGTCCTGTCTCTTATCTATAATCTGTTCTCAGGAATTCATTCTCTCGGTTCAGCTGTATAGGATTATTGTTGTACCATTTTACAAAAGCGTCCCATTCAGTGTTATTTTTATCTTTCCATTTTTCAAAGGCATTCATATCGCCACTGGCCAATAGCCAGTGATTATAAGCATCAAAATGTCCTGCTTTTTTCACTTTGTTCTGGTAATCAAACAATACTATTGGATATTCCTTAATATAATCTTTCTCATAGTAAGCTTTAATAAACTCATTTCTTATAGTGCACATGCCTTCCAGGTCCAGTGTTTTACCGGTCATTACAACCGCGGCTGGCGGTATTAGCAACATTTCGTAAACGGTGCTTGAAAATGGGAATTTAATGCGGTTGTGTTTTAGATCTTTAGGATCTACTTCTATTATATTTCCTTGCTTTGTAAAGCTTATATGAATTGAAGTATCATTTTCTTTCGTTATCTGGTTTTTATAGGTTTCAAAAAGCAGTTTGCTCATATTTCTATTTCTGTCGCCGCTTCGCTCCAGATTCATGAACAACTCCCCATATAGCATCCCCCATACTTGTTCATTGGTGTATAAAAGGAATAATTGAGCAGCCCTGTAATAATTTGACGGAAATTCAGGGGCCACTTCTATACCTTTTTCATAATTATTCATTGCTTTCTGATATTGCTCCATTAAAGCATAATGTACACCCAGCTCCAGGTATAGTCTGCCTGACATAGGATATTTCTTCAGGCCTGCTTCATATGCCTTTACACTATTAATGCTATCCTTCATATCATCGAATATGTTGCCTAACAGTTCATAGCATAAATCTGAAGTATTAGGATAAGCAATTACTTGTTTGGCATATACTAGGGCATTATTATAGTCTTTCACTTGATAATAGGCATAAGCTATTTCATAGGGATAATCATAATTATCAGGATCCAGCTTAGCCGATTGCTTAAGCATAAGAATGCCATCGTCTATATCGCCTTTGTCAACTTTTTTTATAGCCTGCTCAGCCGTTGACTTAGCCGTCGCTTTATCTGAGCTACTTTGAGCTAACGCTTTTTGCGAAATTGTATTGAGAAATGATATAATGCTGAAAAAATAAATAAAGGGCCTTTTCATAAGTTAATATTCTAATTTGAAGGCTTAAGATAATATTTTTCGCAATTAGACAATAGTCTTTCATATTTAAAACTGCGGCGCATCCAACGCTGTTTCATGGCCTTCATGCGTAATTGTGATGAGCAAAGACGGCCCCTTAGTCTGTATATCTATATATCTCTCTTCTTTCAGCATATTCAGTGTTTGCATCAGTTCATCCACTTCAAGAATAGTTAGCTTACTCAGTTCACCCAGGCTAACATCCCAGCTGAAGCCTTCTTTTGCGTAGGTATTTATTATTTGCAACACTGCCTGTTCGTCCGTTGTCATGGTTATATCCCGTTAAGTTCTTTAAAATTAAGTCAATTACTTATTCCGAATATTATTTACAATCATATTAGCCCACTTTTCATTTTCCACGTATAAGGAATTACCTTTGTAACAAACTGATTATATAGCAATTTTAATATGTTGCAGGAAGTAAGTACGTCAGAGACCGCAAGGTTATCATTTGAAGAGTTCAAGCAGGAGGTGCTGAATGATTATCGCCTGGCTATGGCCAGCCGAGAAGCAAGCCTGTTGGGTAGACGCGAAGTGCTCACCGGCAAGGCTAAGTTTGGCATCTTTGGCGATGGCAAGGAGCTGGCCCAGATAGCAGCTGCCAAGTTTTTCAAAAATGGAGATATACGCGCCGGTTATTACCGCGATCAGACGCTGATGTTTGCTACGGGCATGAGCGATATAGAAAAGTTTTTTGCTCAGCTATATGCCAATCCGGATGTAGAAAAAGAACCTTCTACTGCCGGTCGTATGATGAATGGGCACTATGGCACTCGTTGGGTAGATGAAAACGGCGAGTGGAAAGACCTTACAGCTGCACCGCAGTCATCCAGCGATATCTCGCCTACAGCCGGCCAGATGGTGCGTGGCCTGGGTCTTGCATTTGCATCAAAATGCTATCGCAATATCGAAGAACTACATCAAGGATTTGAAAAATTCTCTGATAATGGTAATGAGGTGGTATTCTGTACCATTGGTGAT
>JBQCEX010000547.1:0-6636 GCA_051959855.1 Flavipsychrobacter sp.
GAAACGTGCCTTTTGGTAGAAGGACTGCTTGAAGCGTAAAATAACTACTCAGACAAATTGAACGCGCATGATACATTGTAGTCTACTACCCAGGTATAATGTCTGAGTTGAATGCTTATAGTGGCAAAGTTCAACCCCTTATCCGTTTTGGTTACGGTAAGATATTTATTAATGCCATCCTGGCTGCCAGAACGCCCATTGTTATTCTGCCACTCCTCAATAGACACTTCATCATCATTTTGTGGCTGATAAACGATCTTGTACATTTTGGTATCTGTTGGTTTATGGGTAAAAGTTAAGATAAGCCCATTCATGCTATCATCACTGAAGTAAATGGTGCTCATAGCGTTGCTGGTATCCCATAGAGATGATTGCTTGTAAAACGTTTTGTTATCAACAATCCAGGTGTTTAACATGGGTAATGGGAGCTGCCCTTTTTTGGTGCAGCTTGCAACTAATATGCAGCTAAGCAGTATGCAGCCAACAAAACGCATAAGATGCTTTTTGTAAATATAAGCTTTTTGCGAGCCCCTAAGAAACTACAAAATGATAGCCTTTACCCTTCAATGTGACTATTTCAATACCATTAGCTTCAGCAAGATAATCGCGTAGCTTACGGATATAAACATCAAGATTGCGGGAATTGAAGAAGGAGTCATCACCCCATACTATATGCAGTAATGTTTTTCTGTCTATAGGTTTATTTATATAGGTGCACAAAAGGCTTAATATTTGCGCTTCCCGGTTTGATAGTTTTATTGTTCGATTGGATGTTTGCAATTCGAACCGGCCGGGATAAAACCTGTAGTCTTTCAAGATTATTTCTTCAGGTAAAGCTTGCATGGCAGAGACGTCTTTATTCATGAGCTTTATCTGGTTCTCTATCCTTACTATCAGCTCTTCCATACTAAATGGCTTCCGCAGATAATCTGTGCCGCCAGATGAGAATCCTTTTACGAGGTCTTCCGTTTGTGTTTTAGCGGTAAGGAAGATAATTGGCAGTTGGGGATGGATATTGCGTATGTGATTGGCAATAGTAAAACCATCAATATGAGGGAGCATTACATCGAGCAGGCATACATCTGGGTTATGGCTGGTAATTTGCTCTAATATCCGGGTGCCGTCCTTTTTATGGATTACCTCATAGCCTTTTAGCTCTAAAGTGTCCTTTACTATACGGGCTAGATATGCTTCATCTTCTACGTACAAAATCTTTGTCTTCATAGGGAGTGTTTAGAAAGTAAGGGTAAACCTGCAGCCACCTGTAGCAATGTTGCTGAGGTTAATGCTTCCATTATGCTGGCGTAAAACCTGTGCAGCGTAGCTAAGCCCAAGACCATAGCCTTTGGTATTATGTCTATTCCCGGTGGGGACGCGGAAAAACTTGTCAAACACCTTATTATGGTACTCTTCAGGAATGCCGGGACCATTATCTGTTAATGCCAGCTGCACTTTACCATTAGCCTCAGTAAGTGTAATGTGTATATGCACTGGTGAAACACCATATTTCAGGCTGTTGTCTATAAGATTTACGAGCGTACCTTGAATATGAAGCTTGTCGATAGGTATTGCGAAAGCATTTCCGCTAACATATAATGTTACGCTCGCACCGGCTTGCGCAAACCGTAATTGCATAGCCTGCAATACTTCTTCTACCAGCTTTTTCAAGTCATAACTTTCCTGTTGCAGTTGCAAGGTTCCATTTTCTATTACAGATGTGTTGAGGACGCGTGTTGCAAGTAACTCAAGCCTGTCCATCTCAGTTGTTGCCATGCCTAAATATTCGCGGCTTAACTGAGGCTGCTCGATGACATTAAAATTGTTCAATGCTTCGAGCACAACCTTTACAGTTGCTATCGGTGTTTTCAATTCATGCGACATATTGCTGATGAAATCATCTTTTAGCTTGCCCAGCCTTATCTGTTCCTGCAGGCTTCTATAAGCTAGCCAGAAGGCGAAGCCAGTAACACTGAGCAGGAATAGGATAAATAGTAACTGCGGTAAAACACTGCGTAAGAGGTAGCCATTATAATTGCCTACTACTACACCGTTCTCATGAGTGAAGAAGTTACTTGGGATGAAGATGCTCTTAGCCTGGCGATTATTGCTGTCCTTACTGTCAATCCAATGAGCTGAGAAGTGCCAGCCATTTTGCTGCATGCGGGACGAGAAAATATCATTGAAAGCAATAGTGTCCAGGCGGAACAAACGTTTTTCTTCTGCCCCGGTTATGTTGCTGAGTGATTTGAGCATAAGATGCAAGCCCTGTGGAGATAAGGTAATATTATCTGTTGTCTTCTGCTTGCCTGAGGCTACAATATGTTCTATAGCCGTCTTGTTGACGATGGATGGGTCTGCGACGTCGTTTAGCAGTATAGAGTCGGCAATCTGTTCCTGCACATCGGTAAACAAGGTATTGACATCCTTTTGCAACTGTTGTTCATGCTGCTCGTATTGGTTATACAACCATTGAGCAGCAAAAAATATCAACAAGCCATAGCTTAGCCACATGATGCTTTTCAGCCACTGCGGTTTTATTTTCTTTACAGCTATCATATCTAAAACAAAATAACATGGAAATGGGCATAAACGATATACCCTTAACCATTTTTAACATTAATTGCCATTCCTTTAACCATGGCAGGTTTCCATTGCTGCTAATTTCATGCGGTATAAATACCACATATGAATTACAGGAGAATAAACAACCTGACCGGATGGGCGGTCGCAGCTATCGCCTATACGGTTTACCTAATGACAATGGAGCCTACTGCCAGCTTCTGGGATTGCGGTGAATTTCTTGCCTGCGCCAGCAAGCTGGAAGTGGGGCACTCGCCGGGAGCACCTTTCTTTATGCTATTGCAGCGTCTATTCGGCATTTTTGCCCCATCGCCTGCGAAAATGGCAATTGTCATTAACTCACTTTCCGCGCTTACCAGTGCTCTTACCATCCTGTTTCTGTTCTGGACCATTACACACTATGCGAGAAAGCTTTTAAGTAAAGACGGACCATTGAGCAATAATCATGTCTGGCTAATAATGGGCGCGGGTGTGGTTGGTGCTTTGGCTTATACATTCTCAGACACTTTTTGGTTCTCAGCAGTAGAGGCTGAAGTATATGCGACTTCATCTTTCTTTACAGCCATTACCTTTTGGGCTATTTTGAAATGGGAAGAGGTGGCAGATACCAAATATGCAGACAGATGGCTGATACTGATAGCTTACCTTATAGGCGTATCGGTTGGTGTACATCTTCTGAACTTGCTCTGTATACCACCTATTATTATGACCTGGTACTTCAGGCGATATAATGCTTCTATCAAGGGAACTATTATAGCATTCTTCGCAGGATGTGCAATACTTGCCTTTGTGCAGTTTGGCGTGATACAGTATATACCTAAATTCGCGGCAGGGTTTGATATTTTCTTTACCAATAATTTGGGAATGCCATTTGATATCGGGTCTATTGTATTCCTGATGCTGCTTGCTGCATTGCTGATATTCCTGCTGCTATGGGCTAAACGCAAGCAATACTATCTACTACATACCGGCATATTATGCATCATGTTCATTGTTATTGGCTATAGCAGCTATGTAGTCCCTCTTATTCGTTCGAGAGCTAATCCTGCAGTGGACATGACCAATCCGGACAATGCGATGAGCCTGAAGAACTATGTGTCTAGAGAGCAGTTTGGCCAACAGCCATTATTTACCGGACCCGACTTTAACAGCCCAATGGTAAGTGTGGAGAAGACAGGCACTAAATACGCCCAACTGAAAGTAAACGGTAAAGACCACTATGAAGATGTGGGCGATGAAGTAGCGCCTGTGTTTGATCCTTCCAGCACGCGATTCTTCCCACGCATATGGGAAAGCGGTGAGGGGCATCCGCAATTTTATAAAAGCTATCTGGGCCTGGCTGAGGGAGAGCAACCTACAGCCTCTGACAATATGAAGTTCTTCTTCGGATACCAAATGAACTGGATGTGGTGGCGCTACTTTATGTGGAACTATGCCGGAAGGCAGAACGACTTTGAAGGACAGGGCGAGCCTAAGAATGGCAACTGGATATCAGGTATACCCTTCCTTGATCAAATGCATATAGGTAACATTAACAAAATGCCGGAGGGCTACAGGAATAACGCTGCCAGAAACCAACTCTATTTTCTTCCGTTCATTCTTGGCTTGCTGGGTATGGTTTACCAATTCAACCGCAACAAGAAAGATGGATTAGTTGTCCTGTTGTTTTTCTTCTTTACCGGGGCGGCCATATGCATTTATCTGAATATGCCACCGGTGCAACCAAGAGAACGCGACTATGCCTTTGCGGGATGCACCTATGTCTTTGCCATATGGATAGGATTGGGTGTGCTTATGGTGCAGCAAGCCTTGCAGAAGATAGTAAATGGCAGACTTGCTGTTGGTGGAAGCGTTGCATTGTGCCTGCTTGCGGTGCCTGTGCTGATGGCCAGCCAAGAATGGGATGATCACGACCGATCTAAAAAGACGCTGGCAAGGGATAGTGCATATAATGTGCTGCAGTCGTGTGCGCCTAATGCAGTGCTGCTGACCTTTGGCGACAATGACACTTACCCGCTCTGGTACCTGCAGGAAGTAGAAGGCATACGCAGGGATGTGCGTATTATGATCGTTACATTGGTAGGGACTGACTGGTTCCTGGATCAACTGCAGTACAAGGTGAATGATGCCGATGCAGTGCCTATGGTGTGGCACCGGGAAGACTATCTGGGGACCCGTCATGATTATGTGCGCTATTACAATGATCCTAAGGTGCCACAGGACAAGTATGTTGACCTGTATGATGTTTGCCAATTCATCATAAGCAAGGACCCAAACAATATGCTGCACAGCACAACCGGAGAGGCGGAGAATTACCTGCCTACAACTAATTTTTATGTACATGGCATCAGTAAGGAAGACCTGGTAAAGAACGGTATGCTGAACCCGGCAGACAGCAGTAAGATCATTAATGAAATGAAATTCTCACCCGGCAAGAACGCCATGTATAAGAATGACCTAGCGATACTCAACATCATTGCTGCTATTGCTAAAGAAGGCTGGAAGCGTCCTTTGTACCTGAGCGGAGCGTTCCCGAATAATGAAGGTTACCTTGGGCTGACGAAATATTTGCGACAGGAAGGGTTGGTTTACAGGGTAGTGCCTTATAGTATGCAACAAGCTGAAGGCAGCAAGGGTGATGATGTGAGTGATATAGACCTCGACAAATCTTACCAGCTATTTACAAATACCTACAAGTGGGGTGGGGCCAACCGTAATGACGTGTATTTTGATGAGAAGAACAGGATTATGTTTACCGCATATAAACTATACGCTGCTCGTATTGCAGAGGCATTTGTTAAACAAGGAAGAAACCGGGAGGCTGTGCAACTGCTGGACCATGTAAATACAAGTATCACGCAACATTCATTTCCTGACCCCATTACTAATTACTATATGGCTGAGGCCTATTATCACGCAGGTGCGGTGAAGCAGGCAAGCGCGATAGCGCATGAAATAGCAAAGTATTCGGAAGACGATATAGCCTGGATCAATAGCCTGGATGAAAGCGGTAAGGAAGCACAAGTGCGGGATGCGAGAACCGACCTCACCATATTAAACATATTGGGTAATACTGCGGAACAAGCCACAGATCACGCTACCGCAGCGATGCTATCGCAGAAGTTAAAGACACTTTATGCCAGTATTGGGCCGCTTGTAGACCAGAAAAATATATAGTGTAAATGGCAGTTTAATTATTGGTTATACAAGATGCAAAATGACAATGTTTTGTGAATAGTCTTTTTAATAATTCTTTAACTATTCATAATGCTAATAATGCAATATATGGTATAGTGTTATTGCCTTGTTTGAAAAAGAAGAATTATGAGAAGCAGCTATTTTCTATCAGCAGGGTTAGCATTCATGATGCTATTTGCCGCGTGTAAGAAGGACAGTACTACACAAACGGCATATTCGTCCACAGGAGCACCGCAAATGAGCTATCAGCTGAAAGCGGTAAATACTTCCTCAAGCGTGGGTATGAAACGTACCGACTCAGGCCTCATCAGCTGGACCGCAGGAATGGCGCATCCGGTAATGGTGAAGTTTGAAGCCCGTAAGGGTGGTACCCAGATCGACTACAGATCAGCAGTAGATACTACCGTTGACCTGATGGGGTCTATAGTTGCAACATTTGGCGGCTTTAGCATACCTACGGGTACTTATAATGAGATAGAGCTTAAAATTGACCTTGACAAAAGTGGTGCAACACCTGCGTTGGAACTGGACGGTACCTATACCGATACCAGTGGTATGAGCACACCAGTGACCGTGCAGATAAATGACTACGTGGAACTACAAACAGAACAGCATGATGTGACCATAGACAGTACAGAAACATTTACAGCTGTAACAACACTTGATCTTTCCAGTATTTCTGCCGGTATAACACAGCGAATGCTGGCAAGGGCGTCTCTGACAGGCGGTACTATAGTAATATCATCATCATCTAACAGAATGTTGTATGAAATGATATTAGCTAACCTGCATGGCGAAAGATATCACTGTGAATTTGAACACCACAGGAGACATTAATTGATTCTACCGGAAATTGTG
>JBQCEX010000548.1:0-2028 GCA_051959855.1 Flavipsychrobacter sp.
ACATGTTCATGCATAGTGCACAAATGGACTATATCATCAGCATTATAGGTGTAGCTGTATTTACCGGTCTTACTGCTTATGATGTACAAAAACTGAAAAATATAGGTGCAGGCCTTCAATATGAAGGTACTTCAGTAAGTGATACCAGAAAGCTATCTATAATGGGTGCATTGAGCCTTTACCTGGATTTCATCAACCTGTTCCTGATGATGCTGCGCTTGTTTGGCAGAAGGAAATAATGAAGCATAAAATCAATTTATGATATGAAGGCGTCCATAAAGGGCGCCTTTCGTTTTTTGGTATTACCTTTGCGCAAAATTTTTTAGAACAACATGGCCTTACAAGTAGGGATTGTGGGATTACCCAATGTAGGAAAATCAACATTATTTAATGCAGTGAGCAACAGTGCGAAAGCACAGGCATCGAACTATCGCTTTTGTACCATAGAGCCCAATGTAGGGCAGGTGGATGTGCCGGACGAAAGGCTAGCCAAGCTGGCTGAATTGGTGCAGCCGCAGCGAGTAGTGCCTACAACCATAGAATTTGTGGATATAGCCGGGCTGGTAAAAGGCGCGAGCAAGGGCGAAGGGCTGGGCAATAAATTTCTGGCTAACATACGCGAGGTAGATGCCATAGTGCATGTGATACGCTGCTTTGAAGATGAAAACATACTGCGCGAAGAAGGCGAGATAAACCCGGTAAGCGATAAGGAAATAATAGATACAGAGCTGCAACTGAAAGACCTGGAAAGCGTAGAAAAGAAAATACAGCGCGTAGAAAAGATAAAGAACGACCCTAAAGCCAAACGCGCCCACGAAGTGCTGCTGCGCTGTAAGGAACACCTGAGCCAGGGAAAGAATATACGCGGCCTGGAGCTGGAAGGTGAAGACCTGGAAGCTATAGCAGATCTTTTCCTGCTGACGCAAAAGCCTGTACTGTATGTAGCCAATGTGGATGAAGCTGCATTGCTGACCGGCAACAAATATTCGGAAGCACTGATAAAAGCCGCTAATGAAGAAGGCGCTGAGGCAATAGTGATGAACAACTCAATAGAAGCACAGATATCTGAAATGGAAGCGGAAGAGGATAAGGCATTATTCCTGAGTGAATACGGACTTACCGAGCCGGGGTTGAACAGGCTGATACGCGCTGCCTATAAGTTGCTGAATCTAATCACTTATTTTACCGCAGGTGTACAGGAAGTGCGCGCATGGACCATACATCGCGGATGGAAAGCGCCGCAGGCGGCCAGTGTGATACACACAGACTTTGAAAAAGGCTTTATTAAGGCAGAAACGATTTCCTACAATGATTTTGTGACCTATAAAAGTGAAGCTGCCTGTCGTGAGAATGGTAAGCTGCGCATAGAAGGTAAGGAGTATGAGGTGAAAGACGGCGATGTGCTGCATTTCAGGTTCAACGTATAAAAACACTTAACTTCAATTCTCAATCATAGCACATGAAATACGAAGCAATAGATCCGAAGCTGTACGTACAGAACAGGCAGCGGTTCATAAAAAAGATGAAACCCAATTCGCTGGCTATATTTCCGGCATCGCCTACTATACCGAAGAGTGGCGACGGTACTATGCCCTACAAGCCGGATGCTGATGTGCTGTGGTTATCGGGCATTGTGCAGGAAAAGACAATAGTAATATTGTACCCTGACAATCCGGATAAGAATATGAGAGAAGTGCTGGTGCTGCTGCGCCCTAATGACCTGCTGGAGAAATGGGTGGGGCATAAGCTGCGCAAAGATGAAGCGACTGCTATATCAGGCATAAAAAATGTGCAATGGCTGGACGGGCTGGATGCTATGCTGCAGGTCATGATGAACAGTGCAGATACCGTGTACCTGAACACCAATGAACATAACAGGTTGGATACAGAGCTGCCACGCCTGGAACTGCCGTTTGTGCAGGAGCTGATGAAGCAATATCCGCTACACCACTATGACAGGGCAGCACGCATTATGAAAGAGCTGCGCAGCATAAAGACCAAGGAAGAAATAGCAGTGACACAAAGAGC
>JBQCEX010000549.1:0-5235 GCA_051959855.1 Flavipsychrobacter sp.
AAAGGTTATCCAAACGAATATCTTGGCCATGGCTATTTATATTTATAATAGTGATTATTGCAAATCGCCTGTTGGTATCTGGTTTAAGCTTCTGATGCAGCCAGCTTTATCCCGCTTTGCTCCAGCGTTATTTTCTTTTGCTTGTACAAGGCACCCACAGTCATTTTAAAGGTCTTCTTGCTCATGCCGAAGAATTCATAGATTTCCTCCGGATCAGATTTATCGTGGTAGGGTAGGTAGCCGTCATTTTCTTCCAGCAGTCTTAGCACCTTGTCTGTTTCGGTTTCTACCTTTTTGTATCCACGTTCGCCCAGCATCACGTCTATTTTATTTTCAGGCAGTATCTTCTTTATATATCCCTTTTCCTGGTCGCCTATCTCCAGCTCTTTAAATACATCGCTATAATGTAATACCCCTAAGTGCCTGTTATTAATGATACCCTTATAGCCAATGTCTGTTTTCTGATACACCACCAGGTTCACCTGTTCCATTTCTTTTACAGTAAGCTCATAGTTGCTAAGAAACTTGCTGATGCGCTCTGTAGCTGCCACACGGCCTGTCTGTTCGTCTATATATATCTTTACCAGGTATGAGTTTCCTACGCGCATTTTAGATTCCTGCTGAGACAAAGGCACAAAAATGTCCTTCATCAGCCCCCAGTCCAGGAATGCGCCCTGGTTAGTTACAGATACTACATTCAGCATTACTATATCACCCACTATCCCAAGTGGCTTTTGCGTAGTAGCCACCAGCCTGTTATCAGAGTCATGGTAAATAAAAACCTCTACCTCATCCCCCTCATTCAAGCCTTTAGGCACAAAGCGTTTAGGCAATAATATCTCCTGCCCGTCACCTCCATCCAGGTAAACGCCAAAGTCCACATGCTTCACCACCTTCAATGTATTGTAATTGCCTACTTGCACCATAGAGAAATAAATAAGGTCGCAAAGGTAAACTATTAAGCCGGCTTATCCCTGCTTATCAGCGTCAGCAGGAAGACGCTTTCCTGTACGGCCTTCACGCTGTGTGTTATTTTTTCATGCAGCGTCACTATCTGCTGCGGGGCCAGTTCTACCTGTTGCTCATTTGCACCGAAGCTGATCTTCCCATCTATCAACTGCAATACGAGTATACCATTGGTAGCATGTGGTTTCAATTCTGCACCCTCGTGTAGTGCAATCAGTACCACCGTCAGGTCTTCCGTCTTATAGATGGTTATTGCATTGCGGTCTGTCTTGTGCCAGGGCTCTTCGCTCTTTATTTCTTTTATGTATTTGGGCAGATCTATCTGTACCAGCGGTGCATCCAGCACACGGGCGCCTGCCGGCCTTTGTATGGTATTATCGTTCTCTTTTACATTCATGATGTTGCAGTTTTTGGTTGCTTATTTCTTCCTACAACAAATCCGAGCCATGAGAATAAAATAAATGCTGCGCTCATCACCACCATAAACCACACAGGCTCTGCCATCTGCACACCATCTATCAGGCCGGACACAGCCAATATAAGCCCTGTAATCAAGGCAGGTATCATCCCTGTCCTTTTAGATATTAATGTAGCAGTCAGCCCACCCACGAACGCACAAAACGAATATATTACCAGTATACCGCCAAATGCCGACATAGGCATTTGCTGCATAGCTGCTTTAGCCTTTACAGGGTCGGCAAGATCTGTGAGCGATACACCGGGTGGCAGCGTCGCCATCTTAGCATATGCTGTTTCCAGGAAGTACATAATAACTGTGGCCAGCAGTGTACCCGCTATTATGGCCAGTATATTTCGTAGTAGTGGACTCATATTCTGTTCTTTTTCGTAAAGTTACTGGTCGCCTTTTGTATTTGCAATATTGCTATCTGTCAGTGTTGCAGTTACTTATGCCCTACAACTGAAATTAATTCAGTTTTCTTTAACGCCATCAGCCACTTTGTCCCTGTCTTTCAGCCCTTTGTGCCATTTCTTCTTTTGTTTAAGGTTTGGAACATTTTTTATGCACTATATAGTACCAACTAAAGATTATGAACTTAAACAACTATACTATTAAAGCGCAGGAAATTGTGCAGCAGGCACAGCAACTCGCCTTTAATGATCAAAATCCAAACATAGAAACTGCCCACATCCTGAAGGCATTGCTCGATGATACAGAGGGCTCCATTGGCCACCTGCTGAAGAAGAACAATGTCAATATCTCTTTTGTACAGAATAAATTGGATGAGCAGATAGCCAGGCTGCCCAAAATACAGTCTGATCCCGCTCAAAGCATTAGTAAAGATGCTAACAATGTGCTCTTGCGCACATCTAATATCCTTAAAACCTTCGGTGACGAATTCGTTGCGCCCGAGCATTTGCTCATTGCATTGCTGCAGGTAAATGATGAGACCGGCAAGCTGCTGAAAGATGCAGGCCTCACCGAAAAAGGCCTTGAAGCAGCTATAAAGGAACTGCGCAAAGGCAGCACCGTAAACTCGCAAACTGCAGACCAGCAATACAATGCCCTGCAGCGCTACGCCAAGAATCTGAACGAACTGGCCAATAGCGGCAAGCTCGACCCGGTTATCGGTCGTGATGAAGAGATTCGCCGCACCTTGCATATTCTTTCCCGCCGCTCTAAGAACAATCCTATATTGGTGGGTGAGCCCGGCGTTGGTAAAACAGCTATTGTAGAAGGTCTCGCGCACCGCATCATCAATGGTGATGTGCCGGATAACCTGAAGTCAAAGATCATTTTTGCACTGGATATGGGTTCCCTCATGGCCGGTGCCAAATACCGTGGTGAGTTTGAAGAACGCCTGAAAAGCGTAGTGAAGGAAGTATCTGAAAGCAATGGTGAGATCATCCTGTTTATAGATGAGATACATACCCTCATCGGCGCAGGTGCTATGGAAGGCGCTATGGATGCCGCCAACATACTGAAGCCCGCCCTTGCTCGCGGTGAGCTGCGCGCTATAGGTGCTACCACGCTTAATGAATACCAGAAATATTTTGAGAAAGATAAAGCCCTGGAGCGTCGCTTCCAGCGTGTGTTTGTGGACGAGCCTACGCCTGAGGATGCTATTTCCATTCTGCGTGGCTTAAAGGACCGTTATGAAAACCACCACCAGGTGCGCATTAAGGATGAAGCTATCATTGCAGCGGTAGAATTATCTCACCGCTATATTACCGATCGCTTCCTGCCGGATAAGGCCATAGACCTGATAGACGAAAGCGCCGCCAAGCTGAAGCTGGAGATGAACTCCATGCCCGAAGAGCTGGACGAGCTGGAACGCCGCATACGTCAGCTGGAGATAGAACGTGAGGCCATAAAGCGCGAGAATGATGAAGAAAAGCTGAAAGAGTTAGGCAGTGATATCGCCATGCTCAGCGTGCAGCGCGATACCCTGAAGGCTAAATGGCTGGACGAAAAAGAAATTGTAGATAAGATCAACAAGTCAAAAAGCCACATAGAAGACCTGAAGCACCAGGCCGAAATAGCCGAACGCGACGGCGACTATGGCAAGGTGGCCGAGATACGCTATGGTAAGGTAAAGGAAGAAGAAGCCAACATAGAAAACCTCTCTAAGCAGCTGGACGAGATGGACAACCAGCACAAGCGCCTGCTGAAGGAAGAGGTAGATGCTGAGGATATAGCCGAGAACGTAGCAAAGGCTACCGGCATACCCGTGCAGCGTATGCTGCAGAGCGAACGCGAAAAGCTGCTGAACCTGGAAGAAGAATTGCACAAGCGCGTAGTAGGTCAGGACGAAGCCATACAGGCCGTGTCTGATGCCATACGCCGTGGCCGTGCCGGTCTGCAGGACCCGCGCCGCCCTATAGGCTCCTTCATCTTCCTGGGTACTACCGGTGTGGGTAAGACAGAGCTCGCGAAAGCCCTTGCAGAGGTGCTCTTTGACGATGAAAGCATGATGACCCGCATAGACATGAGCGAGTACCAGGAAAAGCACGCAGTCAGCAGGCTGGTGGGTGCGCCTCCCGGCTATGTAGGCTACGAAGAGGGTGGCCAGCTTACCGAGGCTGTACGCCGCAAGCCATACTCTGTGGTGCTGCTCGATGAAATTGAAAAGGCACACCCTGATACTTTTAATGTACTGCTGCAGGTGCTGGACGATGGCCGCCTTACTGATAACAAAGGCCGCGTGGTGAACTTCAAGAACACCATCATCATCATGACCAGCAATATGGGTAGCCACATCATACAGGAAAATTTTGCAGACCTCAAGGGCCGCGATATAGACAATGTGGTAGATGCTACCAAGGAACAGGTGATGGACCTGCTGTGCCAGGTGTTGCGTCCTGAGTTCCTCAATAGGGTAGATGATGTCATCATGTTCCACCCGCTCATGCGCAAGGAGATAAGAGGTATTATACAGATACAGCTCAAAGGCCTACAGAAGCAGCTGGCAGAGCAGGGTATAGACCTCCAGTTCACCGACTATGCGCTGGACTACCTCGTACAGCGCGGCTTCGACCCGCAGTACGGTGCCCGTCCGCTAAAACGCGTGATACAGAAAGACATCATCAACCTGCTCAGTAAAAAGATAATAGCAGGCGACATAGACAAAACCAAGCCCGTGCTCATAGACGTCTTCGACGGCCTCGTAGCCATCCGCAACGAAGCCGAAGCGAAGCAGCATAGCTAAATGTAGAATAGAGTATAATGAAACGCCCGGTTATGCCGGGCGTTTATTTTGCAGACAAATTAAATTAATTGGTTATGCTTTCGCAAATTATATCTCTCGCGGCTTTTTCATTTCCTCTATTTCGCCTCATATCTCTTTTTGTAAAGGCAATTAAATTATTTAATCCAGGAGTTTCGGTGCCTTTGCCTAGTTTGTCCCATTTCATATAATTATTCATGTCATTCTCATATTTAGGCTCAGTAAAAGCGGAATCTTCATTTTCCTTTGTCATGTAATCATCTATAACATTGCGGGCGGCCAATGACAATTCACTAGCGGCATCACTATTAAGATTAGAAAAGATTTTTGTTATTGTTTCGGACAAGCTTTCATTAGATATGTCAATATTGACGTGAGCCATGCAGTCTTTTAAAAGTTCGGTAACAACATGATAAAACAAATATCTTGTTTTACCCCTTTTAGCTTGGTTTTCAGTATCGCGACCAAATTTTATTTTTGTATTAGTTAGTTTTTGCAATAAGTATGCAGCGTATAAGTCTCTAATTCCAAATGTGCCCGAATCAATTATTTTTCTGAAGATACTACCACCAGGTGCAAAAGG
>JBQCEX010000550.1:0-2603 GCA_051959855.1 Flavipsychrobacter sp.
CTGCGTGGTAACGGCTGAAGAACACCAGCAGAATGGCGGACTGGGTGACAGCGTGGCCAATGTAGCCAGCCGCGAATGCCCTGTGCCGCACGAATATGTGGCTGTGCAGGATACATTTGGCGAAAGCGGAAAGCCTATAGACCTGCTGAAAAAGTATGGCCTGACCAAAGAAAATATAGTGGCTGCTGCTGAAAAGGCAATGGCGCGCAAGGCTTAGAGTATCATGCCGCGCAGTATCTGTACGATCTGCGTTTTTTCAAGTGGCTTTACAAAGTAACCTGCTACATTGCTGTAGTTGATAGACTGCTGCCTGTCCAGCTCGCTGGTGGAGGAGGACAGTATTACTACTTTATAATACATTTCGCGTGCTTTCATGGCTTCCAGGAATTCCCAACCATTCATAAGAGGCATATTCAGATCAAGGAAAATAATATCCGGCTGAAGGGTATTTAATGCTTCTAATGCAGCCTGTGAACTGGTAAAATCGGTTACCGATGCTTCGGGCATGGCAGTATTAATGAGACGCTTCATGATGAAATTGGCTATGGGCGCATCGTCTACCAGCACTATTTTTTTCATTATTCTGGATCCTGGACTTTTATGCCCGGAGGCATGTAGCTAAAAAAGTTTCTTGTCGGATGGTGAAGATACTTTTTTTTAAGAAAAAAATAAGTGCAACCGCTTTAAAAACAAGGGATAACAATTATTTAGCCTGCAGGGCTTTCTTATACTGCTTCAGGCAGCGTTCGCGAGCCTCATCATGGTTTACGATGGGTTGCGCGTAAGTCAGCTCCTCGAATTCAGGTGCCCAGCGGCGTATATATTCCAGGTCAGGATCAAATTTCTTTGTTTGCAGGTAGGGGTTAAATATGCGGAAGTAAGGAGCGGCATCGCAGCCGGTGCCGGCACTCCATTGCCAGCCGCCATTATTGGCAGCCAGATCATAGTCCAGCAGCTTTTCTGCAAAGTAGGCTTCACCCCAGCGCCAGTCTATCAATAAGTCTTTAGTAAGAAAGCTTGCTGTTATCATACGCACGCGGTTGTGCATATAACCCGTCTCGTTCAGCTGTCGCATACCCGCATCTACTATGGGGTAGCCGGTTTGGCCTTTGCACCATTTTTCAAACTCCTGCTCATTGTTCCGCCATTGTATCTTGTCATATTCAGGCTTGAAAGAGGTATTAACCACCTGCGGGAAATGCCAGAGTATCATCTGGTAAAACTCCCGCCATATCAGCTCATTCAGCAGTGTAGCATTTAACTGTTTTGCTTTGCGTGCCAGCTCCCGAATACTGATGGTGCCGAAACGCAGATGCACGCTAAGGCGTGTAGTGCCTTGCCTGGCAGGGAAATCACGGGTGTCATTGTAATGATGGGCAACGTCTTCATCCAGCTTTGCGGGCGGCACTTCGTAAGTTACGTCTTTAAATCCAAGCGCATCGAGCGAAGGGATACGGTGCGGGGGATGCCTGTAAAAACGCTTCGCGTATTTTTCAACCGGGTAAGAGCTTAGGTAAAAATCATTCAGCTTATCCTTCCATCGCTTGCTGTAGGGGGTATATACGGTGTATGGGTCGCCGTTATCTTTTATTACCTCGTCTTTTTCAAATATCACCTGGTCTTTATAGCTGTGCAGTACTATATGTTGTGTTGCCAGGTAGTCTTTTATTTCCTTATCACGTTGGGTAGCGTATGGTTCGTAATCTGTATTGGTATATACACCGGCGATGTTATAGGTTTCGGTCAACTGCTTAAAGCACTGCAGCGGGGTGCCATGCAATATATGCAAAGTGCTGCCTTTCTGCTCCAGTTGCTGTTGTAGTTGCAGCAGGCAATCTCTTATGAAGACAAGCCTTTTGTCCGTTTTATTTTTCAGGTCATTGAGTATGTTCGTATCAAAAATGAAGATGGGCACTACAGGATGGCCCGAACGCAGTGCATGGTAAAGCCCTGCATTGTCATGCAGGCGCAGATCGCGGCGAAACCAGCATATGCTTACAGCCTCCTTCATAATTGTAGTAACAAGTAAGGCGACGCATTGTTCACTACTTATTTGTATAATACATACAGATAAATATTATTTTCATCGGCTGGTATGTTATATAAATACCAGTTTTTCGGAATGCTTTTCGGACAATACTTACACAAGTCATTATTTAGTTGAGTTAATATATCATCGGTATTATATTTATTTGCCAAACGAAATTCTTTATCTCGCCACTCGCTGAATACTTTGTCATTTTTGCACTTATGTGCCCAGATCAGTTTGACAGGACAATGTGTTTTGATTGCTTTTTCTATTGCATTCATCCTGCTTGCGCTTGGCAATTCATAATTCAGCAAGCTAGGGATTGTAAATACCATTTTTTTGCTGGTATCAATTTGTTTCAGAATATAATCAAGCGAAACAGATTGTTTCTGCCAGCTAATGATTAGTTGCAACCCGCTAAGTATAGCCTGATGGTCAAGGACTGCTTGCTTCAGCTTGGGAATATAATAGTAATGGTGCGGATGATCGTGTATGGTCAGTAGTTCTGCATACAGTGAGCCGTTTTGTAATGTCGGCCAGCTTTTTTCTTTTACATAATGATACAAATAGGCCT
>JBQCEX010000551.1:0-2501 GCA_051959855.1 Flavipsychrobacter sp.
AGTTTCGCCATGCTCGAGGATCGTTTCGTAAGCTTCAGCATATTTCAGACCCGGGAATTTATCAGTGTCCAGATGTTCATGCCAATCGACGAAGCTGGCAGCGCTTTCTACTGTAAAAGGCATTTTATAAATAAGCGGTGACTGATCATTTTTGAGTAATAGCACACGCTTGCGGCCTATGAACTGAGTATGGAATATATGAGACAGGTCGAGATCGTAGTGCATGTGCGCTATGGAACCGGCACCACCAACAAACAGCATAGGATAGGACTTTAAGAAGCCCTTCATCAGACGATCGGGATAGGTAAAATCTTCATTGATGATCGGCGCATGCTTGAAGATATTAAACAGAAAGATGCGCAGTTCAACGGGACCTTTCTGGATAAGGTCGAGATACTCGCCAAAAAGCATCTCACCATCATTACCGTTTACCGGCACTTTGGCACCTGCACGGATATTGTTATAAACGCCGACCTTTACGTTGCCGACAAGACTTTTAATGTAATCCCAGGTCCATTTATTATAAGCAGGCCACTGCTTAGAAATGTCGGAGATAATAACTGGTTTGGAAGGGAGTAGGTAGTTTTCGCGAAAAGCTGCTGGGGTGATATCTGTAACACGATCAATTGGTGTGAGTCGCATACCGGTTTAGTTTTGTTAGCAAAAAAATGATCAACTGATCATTTTGTCGGTAAACCTAAGTTAATAACAAATTCGTGCCTACAAAAATACAAAAAGCCCTTTCTGCTCAGAAAGGGCTTTTTATACTAAAAAACTATAGCACTTATTTTTTAGCCATGCTATTGAATACAGCTGTATCTAAAGACATAGCATATTTTTTGCGCATTTCTTCGTTCCATTTCTTTTCCAGGTAATCCTGGTACTCGGCAACTACGTAGCCACGCGCTTCGTCCAGCGATTTCTGGGCAGGTTCGTTGTTTACTTCTTCTACTTTTATTACAGTATAAGTTCCGTCTGCAGCTTTGATAGCCGGCGTCAATTTGCCCTTTACAATATCTTTTCTCGGAACATCTGTATAACGAGAGAACTCGTAACGGCCAGGCTGAATTGTAACTCCATCCGGATTAGCTTCGTTATTTACTTTTTTAACGAGATCTTCATCGGTAGTATTTTTCTTATTCAGCAACTTAACACCTTCTTTCAAAGCTGTCTCGTTTTTGAATTTATAAATTACTCCTTTGAAGCCGGGCTCCCACATATATTTAGATTTATTAGCCTCGTAGAAAGCCTGCAGGCCTACAGAGTCTTTAGATGCTTTACCCCATACATTGCGGTCCATAAGCTCAAATAATAGGATGCCGTCCTTGTATTCTTCCATCAGGTTCCTGAAATCTGCATTTTCTTCTACCAGTCTATGCTCTTCAAAGTCGTTGAGCGTATTGCTCACATACAGTCTATACAGATCACTAACTATAGCCTGCTTAGGCCCCATAAATCTGCCGCGGGTAATATTAGCAGCAAAATTTGCAAAATCGTACTGCGTGTAGTCTTTACCGGCCAGAGAGAACAATGGTGCGCGCATGTTGCTAAAATCAGCAGGAGTGAAGCTATTAGCATTCTTGCCTGTATCAGGTATGCGATTAAATCTTGCTACAACTGCGTCATAATTTTCAGGGTATTCTTTGAAATTATTCTTTTGCTTGATCTTATCGAAGAATATATCGCGGGCTACCTGAGCACGGTAGTCATTTTCAACTTTACGTTTTATTTGCGGTTGTAAAGAATCAAATGGCTTCAGCGGGGTTTTGCTAACAAGCTTCAGGATATGAAAACCATAATCAGTCTGAATGGGCTGAGAATAATCGCCAGGGCTCTTTAATGCAAAGGCAGCTGATTCAATAGCCGGGGTTAACTTACCAACTGTAAACGGGGGCATCAGACCATCATTGTTCACAGTAAACTTATCATCAGAATACTTTTTTACCAATGTTTCAAATGGAACGCCAGCCTTTAGCTGAGCTTCTATACTGTCGGCACGTTTGCGTGAAGCCTCAATGCCTGCAGTACCTTTTGATTTGGACACTTCAACAAGTATCTGGGCTACCTGTACTTCACCCTGATCAGGTCGTTTGTCTAACACCTTTACAATATGGTAACCAAACTGGGTGCGGAACGGGGCTGATATTTTGCCAACCGGCGTACTATACATTGCATTTTCAAACGGATAAACTGTTTGCAATGCAGTTACATACCCAATATCACCACCATGTATCTTTGATTCCCTATCATCAGAATATTCAGATGCCAGCGTTGCAAAATCGGCTTTACCCTTTATTAATACCTCGTAAAGACTATCTATTTTATGATAAGCAGCAGCAGTATCAATACCGGGGCGGCACATAATAAGGATATGCGCTACACGAACATCCTCCTTCATCCTATCATAGGCTTCTTTTATAAGCCTGTTGGTAACCTGTTCGTCTGTGAGGTAATTGCGGGCTAACTGTTTGCGGTAGTTATCCAATTCTCTTTGTACACTT
>JBQCEX010000552.1:0-3794 GCA_051959855.1 Flavipsychrobacter sp.
AGATTGCGGCCATGTTTGTAACGCAGGTTAGTTGTTGTTTGCCTGTCGCCCACACACTTGCTCGGTGTTTTTACGCGTGTAGTACCATGATCTGTAGTAATGATCACCTGTATGTTTTTGTCGGCTATTTTCTTTAATGCACGATACAATGGCGAATGTTCAAACCAACTCACCGTCAGCGAACGATAAGACACCTCATCGCTTGCCAGCTCCTTCAGCACTTCCATTTCGGTACGTGCATGAGAAAGCATATCTACGAAGTTGTACACAATCACTGTGAGGTCATTGGCCAGGTAGTTGTGTATATTATCTTCCATGCTCTTACCATCATCATTGTTGGTAATTTTTAAATACTGCGTTTTCAGGTTGCCTAGTTTCAATTGCTTCAGCTGGTTACGCAGGAAAGTTTCTTCATGCAGATTCTTACCTCCTTCTTCATCATCATTCTTCCACTCCAGCGGAAATTTAGCCTCAATATCTACAGGCAGCATACCGGCAAATATCGAGTTGCGCGCATACTGCGTAGCAGTTGGCAATATGCTATAAAAGAGGTCTTCCTCCTGTACGCGGAATGAATCATTAATAATAGGTTGCAGGCTCTTCCATTGGTCGAAGCGCAGGTTATCTATTACCACCAGAAAGGTAGGCTTGCCTTGCTCCAGGTAGGGTGCCACTTTTCTTTTAAACAGCTCGTGGGACATTAACGGCGCATCGCCACTGCTATCTTTTATCCACTTGCTATAGTTCTTTGATACGAATTTGAAGAAATCATTGTTCGCTTCCTTCTTCTGCTCCTGGAAAACATCCATCATTTCGCTGCTGTCACTCTTGCCCATTTCTAACTCCCAATAGGTCAGCTTTTTATACAGTTCTTTCCATTCCTCATGATTAGGGTTGTTGCTCAACGCCATAAAGAGATTACGGAAGTCCTGCTGGTACGCAGTTGTAGTCTTTTCAGATACCAATCGCTTGCTGTCTATTATCTTTTTCAGAGAAAGCAGTACCTGGTTAGGGTTTACAGGTTTTATCAGGTAATCAGTTATTTGTGCGCCTATCGCTTCCTCCATTATGTATTCTGCCTCGTTCTTGGTCACCATTACCACAGGCATTTGAGGCAAAACTTCTTTTATTTTAGAAAGTGTTTCCAGTCCAGTCATGCCCGGCATGCTCTCGTCCAGCAGCACTACATCTACATTTTTCTCCTTCAGCAGTTCCAGCGCATCATAGCCATTGGTCAGGGGCGTCACCTCGTAACCTTTATTTTTTAAGAATAATATTTGTGATTTCAGTGAATCTATTTCATCATCTATCCAGAGTATTTCGCCTTGTACATTCATTGTATATATCTGTGTATGTGTTATTAAAAAATGTTAGTCCTTAAAAGTAACGCCTGAACGATATAAAGAAAAACTAAAATTGTGTTGTATCAGCAATGACTATATAGTTTAACTATAATTTGGCGATAATGTTGTGCAATACAACAGATTCATGCCAAAAAATAAAAAGTCCCCATTACGGAGACTTTTTTGAATTTATATAAGTTTTAAAATCTTAAAGCTGAGTAGCGGTATATACTACGCTGGTAGTATAAGTGCCTGCAGGGTATGCAAAGCCAGGAGTAGCCTGGTACTGTACAGAGAATGTCTGGTTGCCGCCATAGGTACCGTTAGTGATCAGGTTCTGTGAAGTAGCGCTCAGATCAGTGAATGATGTACCGAATGTACCTGCTATAGTACCACCTGTACCGTTTGCTGTTACTTTCAGGTTCAGTGCATCTACGGGCATGCTTGGTGCAGGTGTTGTAGAACCTGTATATGTGAATGTTGATGCATTGGTATTTACAGTTACAGTAAAATTTTTGTTAGACTGTACTTTCAGCTGCTGTGTTGCTGATGTTACACCATTTGTATAATCAGATACTGTAGAGAATGGCATGCTTACTGCACCGCCTGTGCTGGTTCCTGACCCTGTGAAGGTGATTGCGATTGCATTAGTCAGGTTCAGGTTTACCTGCTGGGTAGCAGTAGCTGATGTTGACTGTGCGTTAGCAGCAGAAGCGAAACCTAAGAAAGCAGCGGCGATGATGATGATCTTTTTCATTTTGTTGTGTTTGTGTGTTTTGGCGATTTGTTTGTTTTGATGACACAAAGATGCGGCGGCCTTTCACTTCCCGGAAACTTTTCGCAGTTGTTAACGGCAGCTTTAGAACTGGTTAACAAACGATTTACAAATAAATGATGGGTAAAAAATGGTGCAATGTCCCTACTGTAGGGCTTCTTGCGGAATAATTAAGCCTAATAGCCCGAATACATCATTTGTTAACAATTGCCTGCTTTTTGGCCAGCCTTCTGGCGAGTCCGCCTATGGTTAAGCCCTGCACAACAATGGAAAACACAACAATAATGTAGGTAATGGACACGAAAACGTCCCTGTACATATCTTCCGGCAGTGAAAGGGCCAGAGCAACGGAAAGGCCACCACGCAGGCCACCCCAGGTAAGTATAGATATGGAATAAGGCTCAAACTTAAGCCTGTACCGCAGCAGGAACACCGGGAAGGCAACCGATACCCACCTGGCAAGTAATACGATACCTATAGCTGCCAGGCCAATGATCATAATGGCACTATTCACTTTTACTACCAGCATTTCAAAGCCTATCAGTAAGAACAGCACAGCATTCAGTATTTCATCAATCAATTCCCAGAACTTGCTGAGATAATCTTTCGAAATAGGTGACAGGGCAGAATTTTTGCCTTTATTTCCGGTTATTATACCCGCAGCTACCATGGCCAGTGGCCCTGATACGTGAATATATTGCGCCAGTGTATAGCCGCCCATTACTATGGCCAGGGTTATCAGCACTTCCACCTGGTAGCTATGGGCCGAGCGCAGGATAAAGAAGCCGATATAGCCCAGCAGGCAGCCATATAGTAAGCCGCCCAACGCCTCACGTATGAACAGCATGGATACACTGCTGAAGGAAACGGCACTTGGTCCGCCTGCTATTACTTCCATAATAGTAAGAAATATTACCACTGCAACTCCATCATTAAATAGCGACTCGCCGGATATCATTTGGTCCAGTGACGCAGAAATATTTTCTCTTCTTAAAATAGCCATTACAGCAATGGGATCGGTAGGAGAAATAAGCGCGCCGAAAAGCAGGCAAAAGATATAGGGGATATGTACGCTAAATAATAATAGCAGGAAATACAGCAAAGAGCCAACAATAAATGTAGATACAATAGTGCCAATGCTTGCCAGTATGGCTACAGATATGCCTTCTTTTTTCAGGTGTTGCAGATCCACATGTATAGCGCCGGCAAACAGCAGGAAGCTAAGCATTACGTTCATCAGCAGGTCATGAAAATCTATTGCTGTTATCCCTTGCGTTACGGCATAGGAAAAGAATGGAAACAGATGGCCGAAGGTAATGAGCAGTAAAGAGCTTGCCAACGACATGACCATAAGCCCTATAGCAGGCGTTAGTTTTATATAACGCTCATTGATATAGGCAAACAATGCACAAACGGAAATGATAATAGTAAATATGCTGTAGGTATTCATCGGCACAACTAAATTAAGGTATTTAGTTTTTGCCTCTTTATAAAGCAAAGCAGCGCCTTTTACAAGGCGCTGCCATTTATGTTCAATTAGCCGAAAAAATTAAAGTTGAGTAGCGGTATATACTACGCTGGTAGTATAAGTACCTGCAGGGTATGCAAAGCCAGGGGTTGCCTGGTACTGTACAGAGAATGTCTGGTTGCCACCATAGGTAGCATTGCTGATCAGG
>JBQCEX010000553.1:0-3185 GCA_051959855.1 Flavipsychrobacter sp.
ACAGTTAAGCTGACAATAAAAAACATAAAGTATGTAGCGTAAAGATGAGAAGGTGTTGTACAGTCATATTGTTAATGTTGCTGGGTATATATGGGTATGCTGCCGGGGATAGTGCATCCTTGCGGCACTTCACTATTGACAATGGTTTGCCGTCAAATAATGTATATGCTGTAACCCAGGACAAGCTTGGATATATGTGGTTCAATACTGACAATGGAGTAGTGAAGTATGATGGCTACACCTTTAAAACATTTACAACAGCAGATGGCTTACCTTCCAACGACGTGTGGAAGCTATATCCGGATAAAAGAGGGCGATTGTGGGTAAGTACCCATGCTAATAAGATAGGGTATATAAAAGGTGATAAGTATAAGACTATAATTACTTCAGCGGATAAGGCTATACATCCAAGCTATATTAATTGCGATGAAAATAATGTATATTTTCTTTTGAGCAATACTCAGCTGGTTACTGTAGATAGCAATGATCATGTAGAAATAACAACCTTAGACAATAAAGGCAATAAAATTATTCTTAGGTCGATTGGATACGACAATACCTTAATCTCCTTGAGAAGTGATAGTATAATTGAAATAAAAAAGCTTACTTCCCCCAATTTTATAAATTCATTAAAAGCGAACTTTTCTTTATGGTCTTTTGTTTTTCAGGGTGGTGGTGAAGTTAGCCACTATGCGGGAAGACTAATAAATGTTGGCATACAGCGGGACTATTTCTTGTTAGCAGATCAGGATTTAAAAAGCTTCAGCAAAATTTATTTTGATAAGTTTGGGGGCGAAAAAAGCGAACATGTATATACGAACTATAAAGACGATGATTCATTAACTATTATTACTAACAAAGCTATTTATCGGATTGGTAATAAGTTGCTTGGCTATAGGGGTATGGCTTTTGATTTTTTGCCTTATCTCGCTCATGTGTCTTATTATTATATAGACAATTTTGGAAACGACTGGTATGCTACAAATAACGGTATATGGTATCGATATAATTTGAAGATCAATTTGGCACCAGATAGCAATTTACAAACCCTTTACAAGACAAAATATATTGGCGGCCTAAATAATGGCAGCACCTATTGGCTAAATAAAAAACAAAACACTATTTATTGTTTAGATTCTTGTAGAAAGATTGCAAAAATTACTCCACCTGATGATAATTTGCCGTTAAAAATTGAGCAGAAAAGCGATTCTGAATTCTATCTGTACACAGATAAAATTGTCTACGTCTGCAATATAAAAAGGCATGAATTTAAAGATCTTGCCAGCTATTGGCGATTAGATACTGTTAACAGAATCGGAATGCCCCCAGACGAAATAAAATTTTCGACGGATACTTTTGGTATACGTATCAGCTTTATGGCTACATGGGGATTAGCAAAGGTTAAAGAAAATAAATGGCTATTATTTAATTCAAAGCCCATTATTAAAACAATAGAGTTACAGGGGCATACTGCCTTACTGAAGGCATTGGATGTATCCCGTATGACAGAGATGCACTACGACAGTGCAGATAATATATTTATATTAAATGGGGCTAACAGCCTGGCAGCATATTTTCCGGCGTCCGACAAATACTTGCTGTATAATTTGCATTTGCTAAATAATGTGGGCATTAATGCGATAAATGGTATATCGTGCGATGCATTCTCAGATGTATACATACTGGATAATGATAGGATATGGATATATAACATAAAGTTGAGAAGGTTGAAATATTTAAAATGCAATTTTAACTTGTCTGATGCTTCAATTCGTGTATTTAATAATTATCTTTTTGTTGCAGGAAAATTTGGTGTTGCATATGCTCATATAGCCGAGGCACTACGCGTTACACCATTTCATATAGCATTAAATAATGGGAATTACAATCGCGTATATGATTTTGCTATTAATGAGCTAAAGGGAACATTATATCTATCTACAGATAAGGGTATTATTGATATTAATGCGGGGACAATAATTCATGAACAGTTGCCTACTTATATAAATAACAATTTGTTTATGTTTAGTATAAGTTATCCGATACAGCATCCTATAGCAAATAATGATACTATTACACTTGGCCAGAGCGTAGCAAAAATTACGCTCGGTGCTGTTAATTTTCAAGGAGATGGTAATATTCATTATAGATATATTATTTCAGCAGATAAGGACTGGCAGCAAACGTCTACAGGTGAGATGGTAGTAAATACCTTTAGTGCCGGCAGTTATTATCTTGTAAGTTGTATTGTTTATGATAATGTTTGGGTAAGTAAGGAGTATAACTTTTACATTTATCGAATACCTTATTGGTGGCAGCGAACCAGCTGGATAGTCATCTTCTGGATATCAGGCATTCTTTTGTTTACCAATGCTATTCTTGTTGCAGTATTGTTGACAAAACGTATAGTGGCACGAGCTAATGAAAGGAAGCGTACGCTTACGGAGCTTGAGCTACGTGCTGTGTATGCGCAAATAAACCCTCATTTTATTTTTAATACACTTAGCGCAACATTATATTTTATCAATCGAAAGAAGTTTGATGATGCGTATGTGCATGTAAATAAGTTTTCGAAGTTGATAAGGGCCTATCTTAAATCATCGCAGGAGCGGTATGTGACACTTGCAGAAGAAATAGAAATGCTAAGGAATTATATTGAGCTGCAAAGAACACGTTTCGAGGAAAAGTTTGAATATGGAATAGAGGTAGATAATAAGGTGCCGATAAAGAATATAAAGATACCTTCTCTGCTGTTGCAACCCTTGGTTGAGAATGCTATTAATCATGGCTTGTTTCATAGAAAGGATGGCGGGAGGCTTGAAGTTGTGTTTATGCAAGGAGATAGCAGCGATGAGCTTATTTGCATAATAGATGATAATGGGGTAGGACGCATAGCTTCAAAAGAAATCAAGAATCGCAATAGCATAAAGCAGGAGTCCTATGGGACGAAGCTGACCAGGCAGCTGATAGATGTGTTTAAAGAATTTGAACACATGAATATTTCGCTGGAATATGTAGATAAAGAGTCACCGGAAACAGGAACCACAGTTAAGCTGACAATAAAAAACATAAAGTATGTAGCGTAAAGATGAGAAGGTGTTGTACAGTCATATTGTTAATGTTGCTGGGTATATATGGGTATGCTGCCGGGGATAGTGCATCCTTGCGGCACTTCACTATTGACA
>JBQCEX010000554.1:0-3869 GCA_051959855.1 Flavipsychrobacter sp.
ACCATTGGTGATGCCTCCACATCCGAAGGCCTCTTCTGGGAAACCGTAAATGCCGCAGGTGTGCTTCAGGTACCTCTTGCTATCATCATTTGGGATGACGGTTATGGCATATCTGTACCTCGCAAATACCAGACAACAAAGAATTCTATCTCCGAAGCGCTTGCAGGCATGCAATGGGACGAACGCAAGGGTGGTCTTAATATCTATACCGTTAAAGGTTGGGATTATGCCGGCCTTGTGCAGACTTTCCAGCAAGGTATTGCCCGCATTCGCGAAACACATGTACCCGCTATATTCCATGTGCAGGAGCTTACCCAGCCACAGGGCCACTCTACTTCAGGTTCTCATGAACGTTATAAAAGCAAAGAGCGCCTGGAATGGGAAAAGGAATGGGATTGCATTGCGAAAATGCGCGAATTTATCCTGAACAATGAAATAGCTGCTGAAGAGGAAGTACAGGCAATAGAAGAAGATGCTAAGACAGAAGCCCGCTCTGCAAGGCAGCGTGCATGGGATAATTTTATTGCGCCTATACAACAACAGATCCAGCAGGCCACCAACTTGTGCAACCAGGTAGTATATGAAGGCGGCTCGGCAGCTCAACAGGTAGCGGCAATTGTTTCCAGCCTGAATGGTATAAAAGAACCGATACGCAAAGACGTAATGCAGGCAATAGGCAAAGTGCTTATCCTGTGTCGTGATAGTGAAACTGAAGCCGTACGCAACCTGCGTAACTATTATGATAATTTACGTGCTGATAACAGGGCTAAGTTTTCATCTCACTTACATTCCCATTCGCGCTATAGTGCATTGCGCATAGCTGAGGTACCTGCCAACTATCCAACTGATACACCTGTGCTCAACGGATACGAAATACTTAATAAGTTCTTTGACCAAACCTTTGCCAGCAACCCGGCTGTGGTAGCATTTGGTGAAGACCTTGGCAAAATAGGTGACGTTAATCAGGGCTTTGCAGGCTTGCAGGAAAAATATGGCGAGCAGCGCATTTTCGATACCGGTATCCGTGAGGCCAGCATCATTGGCCAGGGTATTGGCCTGGCAATGCGCGGTCTGCGTCCGATAGCTGAAATTCAATACCTGGACTATCTGCTGTACGGCTTACAGCCGTTAAGTGATGATGTCGCCACACTGCAATACCGCACACGTGGCGGTCAGAAATGTCCTGTCATTGTTCGCACTCGCGGTCACCGCCTGGAAGGTATATGGCACAGCGGTTCGCCAATAGGCATGATCCTTAATTCTATTCGCGGCATGTATCTCTGCGTACCGCGCAATATGACGCAGGCTGCCGGTATGTATAATACCCTGCTGCAAAGTGACGAGCCGGGCCTGGTAATTGAATGTCTTAACGGTTATCGATTGAAGGAGAAATTACCTGCTAATCTTACTCAATTCACCGTGCCATTTGGTATACCTGAGGTGATAAGAGAAGGTAATGACATAACCATTGTTTCTTACGGCTCTACACTTCGAGTAATTGAAGAGGCTATTGTAAATTACCTGGAACCGCAAGGAATTTCCTGTGAGGTAATAGACGTACGCACTCTGCTTCCTTTCGACATTAACCACATGATATTGGAATCACTGAAGAAAACGAACCGTATCGTTTTTGTGGATGAGGACGTACCTGGTGGTGCGAGCGCCTATATGTTTCAGCAGGTAATGGAAATACAGGGCGGTTATCGCTGGCTTGATGTTGCCCCACGTACCATAACAGCCCAGGCGCACCGCCCGGCATATGCTACCGATGGCGACTATTTCTCTAAACCAAATGCAGAAGATATAGCTGCAGTGATTGAGTCTATGATGAGTGAATAATCTTTGATTTGATAAAATATAAATGCCCCTCTTTATGAGGGGCATTTTTTATCTAGATAAGTTTTTCTTAGTGGTCAGGGTTAAACTTCCGTATTGTTTGTTTACCGAATAGATACATACTTAGGAGTTAAATTTCATGCATGATATTGCTGAATATGACTGTCAATAGCATTCGACAATATCAATTCAAGGTTGGCATCTACCATTTCAGTAGCAGTCACCATTTGCCATGCATCGTCTTTTTGCTGCATCTCAATATTTAAAAACCCTTTACCGGATATCTCAATATCTACAATGTAACTATCTTTTTCAGTTGTTTTTGATGCGCTGAAATCGCATAAATAATGCCGGAAGTTATAATATACTGCTTTAAAGAACTGGTAGTTTTCCCTGCACCTGAATACCGGTGCAGTTTTCTGAGTGTTGGTGTTTGTTTGTATCATATTGCTAGGAAGTTTAGAAGGACAATATTAGCATCTCATATATCGGCTTCAAAACTTTATTTTTGCCTTAACGAGGAATTTATAGGCGAATAACAAGCAATTAAGAAAAATAGAAAAGCTGAAACCTTATAAATTCCGTATGTACAATATGATCCCTTATCGAACACTGATAATTGTATGTTTCTGCTGCACAAATACTCTTTGGGCACAACAGAAGGTGGCGCAACCAAAGACAATTCACCCAATAGATCTTACCGTAAATACCTTTAATCCAGAAAAGAGAACAGTTATACAGCCATTGCCTTCCGCTTTTTATACGCAACATTTAGCATTCTTCTGCAGGCAGGAGTTAAAATTGGAGCATATTGTACATACACCTGTCAAGATACGCCGGAAGTATAGAGGCATGCAATTATCTGGAGCAAAAGCCCGGCTATCAATATATAAACCGATAGACTATTTTAGGCTGATACCCGATCATAATAATACGCCGGGTGGCATATATATACCTTACTGTTCGATTTCTCTGTCAGGTGTTTCTTATTTCGTAGCGATATTTTCACAGCATCTATCACACTTTCTGCTATTATCTTTCTACGTTCTTTTGAGCTATTTACAGGCTTATTCACCAGGTACACATTATCTTCTGCCAGCGTATAAATAACAGGCACTTTTACATACCGGTCATCATTCAACACGCCTTTATAAATATTAATATAATTATCAGGATGTGCAGCATTGATAAATATGATGTTAGGCCTTATTTCATCAACAAGTGCATCCAGATTATCTACATTGTATGTATTATAGACCAGTAGATTCTTATTTTTTAGAATCCGTGTATCAGCTACTGAAAATACAGGGTCATCCCCCACCATTAACACCTTTATACGCATAAACAATAGTCTTTAAACTGTAATGTATAAATAGCATTAAAATCATGCCATATTATGTTTAATTCTCAATGCTCATTTCTTCATCATGGCATTTTTCAACTGCTCAATTACCTTTTCTATATACCTATTCATATCAGTTAGCAATTCATATCTCTGCTCCCCGGTCCACCGCGATTTCCCCTGTGGGAAACGAGCTTCTCTATAAACATCTGCATAAAGAAACTTTTCCTTCGATGTTGTTGCATATATACTGTCTATGCTATAAGTGTATTCACCATCCTTCACCACTATATTAAAGTGAAAGAATATCACATTATCCTTATGCTGTTTATCGTTATTGCTCGATGCCACACCAGCCACAATTCCGGTAGCCTTATTATCAATGGTTAGTTTAGTATCAGCGGTTTCATAATTATTATTGAACCACATTTCAGCATTATTGAACAACTGCTCCTTACTATACTGATCGCCCGGTACAACAGTTTCTTCATAGCGTATATCACTTCCTTTCAATGGTAAAGAAGGTATTTTACCGTTTTGAGCGCGGCAAAAATGAAATGAGAGCAGCATTAGCGTTGTAACTAATACTGCTCTCATGTTCATAATAGTCAGTTTTCCGGTCATTTATTTATTAATACGTCCCCAATGCTTCTTATCAGGAAAATGTTGTTTAAATCTATCTACATGCAGC
>JBQCEX010000555.1:0-15059 GCA_051959855.1 Flavipsychrobacter sp.
ATTTCTCAGGAGGGTGATCGTCATACGGTCAAAGAAGTTCGCATCATACTGCCGTTCCAGGCTCTTTATCACACGCACAGAGCTATCAGTGCTGCAGCCGCTCACTTCCACATCGGTCTCATCAGCTATTATCACTACAAACTGCCTGTACAAAAGTTTTGCCCAGCCCTTCACAGGTGCACCATGTGCCTGCCAGTGTGCATAGAAATGATGCAACTGTTCATTTATCTCAATTTCTTCTTTTTCTATAAAAGGTCTGCTGCTCTGGTATATCCAAACACGCGAATTATCAGGAAAATCGGCGGGTATTAACTTCGTCAACTCGTTTTGCATACTGCAAAGTTACATCAGTTTCTATTACTCGAAACTATAGCCGTATCAGCATTTTCCGGCAGGTGAGTATCTATCCATGCCTGCAGCAATTTAGCCATTTCCTTATAGTGTCGGGATGAATAGTTGTCAAGTCCTATGCCTTTGTCTTTGCTTATTATATGGCTATTAATTAGTATGCGTTTGTCATCTGCTATAAATACCATCACTTCCCGCTGCTCATTCTTCGTTGCGCTTACATTCCTGCTCATGATCTGGAAAACCTCTGGTGCTTCAGGATGCCTGTATATGGCCAGGTGTTGCGACTGCAGGAATTTCTGTATCAGCAGCATATTTTCAGTCACAAAATATCGGGTAGGGACTGCTTTAAATTTGAATGTCCTGGTATAAGCCAGTGTTATAGTCAGCAGTGGCACCAATATCACCAGCAGTAAAATAAATTGCGGTGTCATCGACCATATACTGTGTGAAGAATTTCTTTTGGTAGTAGCTAAAAGCCATGCTACCCACACCGTACGCGCTACATAAGCCAACAGTAAGCCCGACAATGCCGATCGCCACAATAGCTGCTTGCTCATTGGATACCTCAGATGGTTCTTTATAAAAGCAAGGTCCTTTATAATAGAATTCTCCCATTGCGCATCTCCGTTGCCTGTAGGTAGGGCTCTCATAGTTATGATTTTTTATTCCGCCAGCGACTGTGCCACCATTTCGGCTATGTCCATCACCTTTACATTGTCTTCCTGCTCTTTATTCTTCACACCATCCGTCAGCATTGTAGTACAGAACGGACAGTTTGCAGCTATAATATTGGCGCCAGTTTCCAGCGCCTGCTCCGCACGTTCAAAGTTCACGCGCGTAGTACCTTTCTCTTCTTCTTTAAACATCTGTGCACCGCCCGCACCGCAGCACATACCGTTGGTGCGGCAGCGCTTCATTTCCACCAGCTCCACATCCAGCGCTTCCAGCACCTCGCGCGGAGCATTATATATACCATTGCCACGGCCCAGGTAGCAGCTATCGTGGTAAGTTATCTTCTTCCCTTTGAAGGCCCCGCCATCTTTCAGCCGCACCTTGCCTTCATTTATCAGTTGTTGCAGGAAGGTCGTATGATGTATCACTTCATAGTTGCCACCCAGCGCAGGATATTCGTTCTTCAGTATATTAAAGCAATGCGGGCAGGCAGTTACTATCTTCTTCACGCCATAGCCATTCAGCGTATGTATATTATTATACGCCATCATCTGGAAGAGGAACTCATTACCGCTCCTGCGCGCTGGGTCGCCCGTGCACATTTCTTCCTTGCCTAAGATGGCAAATTTCACACCCACCTTATCCAGTATCTGCGCAAAAGCCCTTGTTATTCTTTGTGCACGTTGGTCAAAGCTGCCCGCACATCCCACCCAGAAGAGCACTTCCGGCGTTTCACCATTGGCAGCATATTCAGCCATTGATTTTACTGCTATCGACATATCATCAAGTTCTGTTAGTAAAAATTTGTTTTTGTTATCCGTTCACCCATGCATCTCTGTCATCCGGGCTAAACTTCCACGGTGCCATGTTGTTTTCTATATTGCTGCTCATCAGGTTCCATTCCTGCGGTGCATTGCTTTCTTCCATTATCAGGTAGCGGCGCAGCTGCATAATGATGTCCAGCGGATTAATAGATACCGGGCAGGCTTCCACACATGCCTGGCAGCTGGTGCAGGCCCTCAGCTCCTCCACGCTTATGTAGTCATGTACCAGCGCTTTGCCGTCATCTTGCCAAGTGCCGTTCTTGTCTATGCTTCTGCCTACCTCTTCCATACGGTCGCGCGTGTCCATCATTATCTTTCTTGGCGATAGCAGCTTGCCCGTCATATTAGCCGGGCAGTTAGCCGTGCATCGTCCGCACTCGGTACAGCTGTAGGCGTCCAGCAGGTTCTTCCAGCTTAGGTCTTGTATATCTTTTGCGCCAAAGCGTTTATGTTCCTGTGCTTCATCGGCAGGCGGTGCCTTATCAGGCTCCATCATATACAGCACCTCATTCTGTATCTCCGGCATATTGGTCATCTCGCCCTGCGGAATTAAACGTCCGTAGTACGAATTAGGAAAAGCCAGTAATATATGCAGGTGCTTGGAGTAGGGTAGGTAGTTCAGAAAGGCGAATACACCCAGTATATGCAGCCACCAGCAACTCCTTTCTATCGCTATCAGCGTACCGCTGGACAGCGACGAGAATACAGGCATAAAATGGCTGGTTATCCAGAAGGGCTGTGTCACCGTATAGTGTTCCGCATGCCTGCTCTGCAGCACCAGGTCGCAGCTGTTCATGGTCAGGAACAGGCTCATCAGTATTATTTCGGTTATCAGTATCAGGTTGGCATCCGTCTTTGGCCATCCGTCCAGCTCATGCATCCACAGCCTGCGTATGTGCAATATGTTCCTGCGTATCAGGAAGATGGCGCAGGCCACCCACACCAGCACCGCCAGCACTTCAAAGAACCCGATGAGGAAAGGGTAGAGCCCGCCCAGCATCGGCGCAAACAACCTGTGCTTGCCCAGTATGCCGTCCAGGAATATCTCCAGTATCTCTATATTTATTATAATGAAGCCCGCATACACTGCCAGGTGCAGAAAGGCAGGTATCGGCCGCTTGAACATCTTCTTTTGTCCCAGCGCCAGCAGTATCATATTGCGCCAGCGGGCGGGTTTATTATCATTTATTTTTTCGTCCCGGCCCAGGTTTATATTACGGCGTATTCGCCCTGCACTTTTTGCGAAAATATAGATCGCAACGCCTGCACATATTAAGAAAAGTATCTGTTGGATCAGGTGCATGTACACTGTATTTGGGCTCGAAAATAACTGCTTTTGCACGAAAAACATAGTTTGTTTTTTATTGGGTCTTTAACATAAAATTGTTTAGGTTTGAAGCCAACGAAATGATTGCCAAAATGTTGAGGAAGACTTTACTTATTGTTGCAGGCTTCATACTCTTTTTTTCATCCCATTTGCTTGCCCAGGACAATACCACAGGTGGTCTTTCCGCAGAGAGTCGCGCTTATCTGCACGCTATGGAAGACTCCCTCATTACCACTGCCGATTCTATGTACACTGCCTATATCCCTGATACACGGCCTGCCTATTGCGAGCGTTTTGTAAGGCAGCTCATCAAGGCGCTCAAGGTGCCCGATTCATACAAATATCCCTTCGATAGCCTCGGCAAGAAGATAAATATTATGTATCCTGATGATAACAGCTTTCGCATCTTCAACTGGAACATAAATCCCACACCTGTTACCAGCCGCTACTATGGCGCTATACAAATGCCTACCGAGCAGCTGAAGCTGTACCCAATGATAGACTACTCCGAAGAGATTGGCCGTTATGCCGAAGACAGCGCATTATCGCGCACCAAGTGGTACGGCGCCCTCTACTATCGCATCATCACGCACGAGGTGGACGGCAAAAAGATATATACCCTGTTTGGCCTCAATGCATCCAGCCCTATTAGCAATAAGAAGGTAATGGACCCGTTGGTTATGACAGACAATGGTCCCGTATTTGGAGCGCAGATATTCAACATCAATTCGCAGACAAGCCCCGGCACACCAATTTATCGCTTCATCATCGAGTATAAGAAAGAAGTGCAGGCCTCTATGAACTGGGACGACGATATGAAAGTGGTTTATTTCGATAAGCTGGTATCGCAGGTCAACGATCCTAACCGCAAATACACCTACGTGCCCAGCGGCCAGTACGATGGCTTCAAATGGCAGGACGACCAGTGGAAATACGTGGCCGACCTTATACCAGTGCAACCGTTAAAGGATGGCGAAGCCCCCTCAGGCGAAAAACCATTTAATGCCAAATAAACCAAAATAATTAACTCATTTTTTATAGCTTTGCAGCGCAATAGCCGTCACAGGCATTGCATATTCCAACTAGACTGGTCCGGTAGCTCAGTTGGATAGAGCATCAGCCTTCTAAGCTGAGGGTCATTGGTTCGAATCCAATCCG
The DNA here is from genome assembly GCA_051959855.1 of Flavipsychrobacter sp. GTDB lineage: Bacteria > Bacteroidota > Bacteroidia > Chitinophagales > Chitinophagaceae > SZAS-30. The sequence goes on from JBQCEX010000555.1 coordinate 4,333, forward strand.
GATCACAAAAAGCCCCGCTTAAAAAAGCGGGGTTTATTTTTTAATTCATTCGCAAGCCATTAATGCCATGTATATTATAACTTTGAATAGTTTTTCATAAACCGCTCAAATTGATTTCGGACTATAGGTATTTCTTTTTTTGTGTCCATTGTTAAAATGCCATCATTTTTATTAAAATGCTTCACCCGGTTTAGGTTTACAAGATATTGACGATGTACACGCATAAAATGACTATCCTCCAGTACTAACTGGACATCTTTTAAAGTTTTTGAAACTATATGTGTCGCGCCGTCCGTCTGGCTAATGCGGCAATAATTATTGCTTGCTTCCACATATACTATATCCTCTAATGATAAAAACGTAACGCCATTTAGTGATGAAAATGCAACACTGGTTATTTCTGCGCCACCAAAATTCTGACTTGCTTGGGTAAATTGTCGCCGTAGTTGTTTTTGCCCGGTTTCAATCTTTGTTATTGCGAGCTGTAGGTCTTCGTTGTTCACAGGTTTTAATAAATAATCCAGTGCATTGAATTTAAATGCACGTACTGCGTATTGGCTGTATGCCGTAATAAAAATGATATTATATTCAAGTGGAGCTAGCCGCTCAAGCATTTCAAAACCATTCATTATTGGCATTTCTACATCCAGAAAGATGATATCTGGTGTAATGACAGGAATATCCAATAACGCCTTTTCAGGGTTATTAAAGGTTATTATGGTCTCTATATTCTTACAGTGTCGTTCCAGTTGTAGCTGTAGTATGGCAATGCTATCTGGCTCATCATCAATTATTACGGCTTTTAGTCCTGGCATTTCATAGATTTTCTCCTATTGTTATCTTTCTACAAACAATACATATACTAATCAATTTTTAAATTGTAAAAATGTGGACATCTTAATTTGGAAACGCCTCTTCAATAATAGTATCTTGCCAGTTAGCTAATCAGCCAATCATCGTATCAGCTAATTAGTACAAGTTCTTTAACCTGCTGTAAACCCAACTTATATAATGCATTCAAATGCCCCTACTTTATACTTTCTAAAATGCGACATTTTGTTACCTTTTTGCGTACTTCTGCCCATCAATGTTACTTTTTACAAAAACGTAATAACATAGCAACAACAAACCTTTCAGCGCAATCGCACACATAAAATGTCCCAAAGATCTTTTTTCGGCAAATGTCACATTCACTACCCAGCGATATTCAGCTTAACAAAATCATATGGGGCACAAAATGGGAATATAACATCTCAGCTCCCTTGCTTATGCTCATCAACACTTGAGGAGAATTATTATTTTAGGTATATGAAAAAATATTCAATATCATTGCCTCATCTTTCACTATAAAACATATCAAAATGGAATCAAACAATCAGCCGCAAACGAATATTTTTATTGCAGAAGATGGCCTGCAGGTGTCTTATAGAAAATGGAATTCTGTTGATCAACCTAAAGCCATTGTCGTTATTGCACACGGATTTAATTCGCACAGTGGATATTATCAATGGCCGGCAGAACAGTTAGTCGCGCAGAATTATGAAGTCTATGCGATTGATTTCCCTGGAAGAGGAAGGTCTGATGGTGAACGTTATTACATCGCTGACTATAATTCATTTGTAACAGAACTCAACAAGCTTGTGGACATTGCCCGCGCGAAGCATCCTGATTTGCCAGTGTTTTTATTAGGACATAGTGCAGGCGGTGTATTGTCGGTTATCTATGCGTTAGATTATCAAAGCAAATTGAGTGGATTTATTTGTGAAAGTTTTGCGTTTCAGGTACCGGCGCCGGATTTTGCTATTGCCGTTTTGAAAGGAATAAGTCATGTTTTTCCTCATGCGCATGTCGTAAAATTGAAGAATGAAGACTTCTCGCGCAATCTTGAAGTAGTAGATTTTATGAATAGCGATCCGCTTATTGCCCACGAGGTGCAGCCAACTAAAACCATGCAGCAACTTGCACTTGCTGATGAAAGAATAAAAACTGAAGTATCTGCAATTACGCTGCCGCTTCTTATTCTGCATGGTACTGCAGACAAAGCTACCAAACCGAGCGGAAGCCAATATTTTTTTGACAACGTTTCATCGGAAGATAAAACACTGAAATTTTATGAAGGTCATTACCACGATTTACTAAATGATATGGGCAAAGAAATAGTAATGAACGATATCGTATATTGGCTAAATTCCAGAACCCAAAAATAAAGTATCTTATGTACACAGTAAAATATTTAAGTCCAATCATTTGTTGCATATCATTTTTTAGCCTTAGCCAGGTAGGCAGCATACAGTTTGCTTAGCAACTTATCATAACTTTGCCTGTCAACAAATGCTGCGGGGTTATATTGGTCACCCGGTTTGTGTTTTTCATGCAGATCAAACTGGCTTGCATGGGCAGCAAGCCATATATCAAATTTCAGTTTGGACATTGCGTGGTAGGTATATTCAAAATCCTTTCCCACGTTGGCGTAACCAGGCATGCCTTCAGGCTTTACATCATCCAGCATTGTCGGCATATTAGCTATTAGTACCCTGTACTGGCGTTTTGCATCGTGTACTGTAAATAAATAGCTACATGAGCCTTTTGTGTGCCCTGGGTGGTGCAGCAAAGTAAGCCTCATATCTCCCAGGCTTATCACATCGCCATCATGTAGAACACGACTTACTTTCAGCGGCTGAAACATAGCGCCATGTCTGCCAAACAGATAGTCCGAATTGCCACCATCTTCTATCACAGCCACATCACCCGCATCAGCCATCATTTTTGCACCGCTCATCTTTTGTACACCTGCCATACCACCCATATGATCAAAATGGGCCTGGTTAGTCAATAATATTTTTACATCAGAAATTTTAAATCCCAGTGTTTCAATATTTCTCTTGATCATATCTGCAGATGATGCGAGCCCGGTGTTAATCAGTATATGACCTTTAGGTGTAGTAATAAGATAAGATGCAAGCTCATAAGTGCCAACATAGTACACATTGCCCACTATTCTAAAAGGCGCATAAGGTTTTTCCCATGTAGAATCGATCAGCGTAGGCTCATGCACTTCCACTTGTGCTGCACACAGGTTATGAAAGAGCATACAGCAGCTAAGCAAACAGCTAAAAAGCATTCCGGAAAAACGAGCAGACATAAAGATTCCATTTAATACTATAAAGTTATGTCAACATTTTCCCTTACCAGCTTTGTAGATATTTTATTTTTGGAAACGCCTTGTTTCTCCGTTGTAGGTGTTCTTTAAGCAAACACAAACACCTCAAGCAATTCCACAAAACAGAAAGCCATCGGAGCCAATCAGCCAGGTACCACAGTAGTACTGTCGCCAAATAGTAGCACCCCTGAAATTCTGGCCGTCATGAATTTCCGGGACTTTTTTAGTTACTTTTTTTGCCGCCAAAAAAAGTAACTAAGCACGTAGCACAAGTAAACTTGATTTAAGTAGTCACAATAATTAAACCCAATTAGGTTCTTCTATTTCTTCATTATCGTCAAACCTATTATTATATTCATCGAAGAAAGTTCCCAAATCTGCTACATATTTATCCAAATCAAAATCAGGAATGTCTAGATCTTCAAAATTTTGCGCTTCATTTTGAAAAACATTTTTTACATATTGCATGAATGTCTTTTTATAATGGATATCATTTACTGTTTTGTAATCCAATTCTATATAACATTCTACCTTTTTTAACTTTGGAATATATTTTATCGAAGGTAAAGGCTGTTTGAAATCATCTCTAAAACATACTATCCTATACCCAATAAATTTACATCCCTTGCCATAATATTTATTTTCAAAGAATTTAGGCATTCGTGATTCTATAGGGCCGCATACAATTGCATAGCCCACATCCATTATCCCCACACCAAATTCTATATTCATAGATTTGAATTCAAGAGCTTAATTATTACACATAGTTGAGTTCTTGTATCTCATCCGAGTCATTAAATCGGCTGTTATAATCATCGAAGAAAGCTTCTAAATCCTTTATATACGCCTTGAGGTCAAAATTTAAAATATTTAAGTCTTCAAAACTTTGTGCCTCATTCAGAAAAACATTTTTTACGTATCGCATATATTCTTTCTTCTTACTAATTGAATGAACCGTTTTGTAATCCAAATCTATATAACATTCAATTTTTTTAGACTTCACAATATATTTTATTGGCGGTATCTCTGGCTTCCCATCGTCTTCAAGACATAAAACCCGGTAACCAATTAAGTTGCATCCAACTCCATAAAATTTATCAGCAAAAAAAAATGGCATCAATCGTTCAATTGGTCCATCAACAACCCCATATTTCGAATCAATCGAGCCTAATCCAAAGATCATCTCCATAACTGCGCTATTATTAGTATAGGAGCTCAGCTATATATGTTGCTGAGCTTTTTTAATTTTATTTATTTAAAATCAATTGATTCTAATCCAAATCCTCCACTTCTTCATCATCACTAAATCTATTGTTATAATCATCAAAAAAAAATTCCAGATCTTTTATATAACTATCAACATCAAAATCTGAAATGTTTAATTCATCATAGCTTCGTGCTTCATTTAAAAACACGTTTTTTACATACCGCATGTATTCTTTTTTTTGCTAATAGAATGAACGATGTAATAGTTAAGATCAATACAGCATTCTATTTCCCGAAACTTTGCATTATATGTTAAGGGAGGTATGTAGGGCTTAAAATCGTCATTAAGACAAATAATTTGATAGTAAATTTTTTGACAACCATTCCCATAGAATTTATTACTAAAAAAAATTGGCATTAACCGCTCTATAGGCATATCAATTGAGCCATGGGAAACATCACTCCAACCTAATCTAAACTCGATTTTCATAACTGGGGTTTAAATGGTACAAATTACATATTAAGGGCTGTTTACTCCATTCCTGGAAACTCTCATGTAGTACATTATTCCCGGAGAGCGAACACAAGATTTACCAAGAGCCCAACACTATATGTAATTGAACTCTTGTATTTCATCTGAATCATTAAAACGACTATTAAATTCTTTAAAGAACATCTCCAAATCCTTAACATAAGCATCTACATTAAAGTCTGCTATGTCTAAGTCTTTAAAATCTAAGGCTTCACTTAAAAATGTATTTGCTACATAATTCATAAAACTTTTTTGAGTGCTCAGCGTTTCAACGACTTTAAAATCTAAATCAATATAACATGCTATTTGCTTCTCTTTTTTAAAAAAAGATGTTGGAGGGGTTTTTTCTATTTTTAAAATATCTACATTACAAAAAATTCTGTAGACTATAGATATACACCCATTACCGTAATGTTTGTCGACAAAATATTGTAGCATAAACTGCATTGCCGGACCAAAAATGACAGCATATGTTGCCCCAAAATTGCCTAATCCAAATATTATCTCCATAAGATATTGTAATATGAACGACAAAATATGCAAATCACAACCAGTCTAGCGTTTCTATCTCATCCTGATCTTTAAATTGACTATTGTAATCGCTAAAAAACAGTTTTAAGTCCTTGACATAACTATCTACATTAAAATCCTTAATATGCAAATCTTCAAAAGTTTGGGATTCATTTAAAAATACATTCTTTACATATTCCATAAATAGTTTCTTTTTTATTATGGAATGGACAATTTTATAATTAAGTTTTATGAAACAATTAATCTGTTTTCTCTTTTTAATATAATTAATGGGGGGTACTTTTATTTCATCATTTCTAACACAGAGCAATTGGTATGCAATACAATTGCAGCCATCGCCATAATTCTTTTCTAAAAAATAACGAGGCATTAATATTTCAACTGAGCCATACACAATTCCATATTCTTTGTCTATTGATCCTAAACCGAATTGAATTTTCATAGCAAAATTTATCAAGAGCCCAACACTTTATTTAGTTGAGCTCTTGTATTTCATCTGACTCATTAAAACGACTATTAAATTCTTTAAAAAATATTTCTAAATCCTTAATATAAGCATCTACATTAAAGTCTGGTATGCCTAAGTCTTTAAATTCTAAGGCTTCACTCAAAAATGTATTTGCTACATAATTCATAAAACCTTTTTGAGTGTTCAGCTTTTCAACAACTTTAAAATCTAAATCAATATAACAGTCAATCTGCTTTTCCTTTTCAAAAAAAATTGGAGCAGGAATATTCTCAGGTTTAAAAATATCTTCTACACATATCATCGTGTAAACAAGACATTTGCATCCACTACCATAATATTTATTAACAAAAAAAGATATCATAAATCGCTTCGCAGGGCCAAAAACAACTGCATATTTCGCCCTAAAACTTCCTAATCCAAATACAATTTGCATACATACAGTGGTTGCTTCTTTAAATATCTATTTCAGCACATGCTAGTAAAAATCTTCGATTTCCTCTTTTTCATCAAACTTACTATTATAGTTATTAAAAAATATTTCCAAATCTTTTAGAAATTCATCTAATTTGAAATCCGGTATGTTTAATTCTTCAAAGCTTTGCGCTTCATTTAAAAAAACATTTTTCACATACAACATGAAATCTTTTTTATAATGAATACTATTTACCGTTTTGTAATCCAGCTCTATATAACATTCTACTTTTTTTGATCTTGAAATATACTTTGCTGGTGGTAGTGTCTGTTTGAAATCGTCATTAACACATATTGTTCTATACCCAATAAATTGAAGACCTGTTCCATAATGTCTATCTTCAAAAAACTTAGGCATTTGCAGCTCTATTGCGCCGTAGACTACACCGTTGCGAACATCCATCATACCAATTCCGAATTTTATAAGCATAAAATCAATTTTATATCACCAAGGCACTTTACTTAACCACTTCGATACACCTTTTCTTACTATAACAATCATTTAATGACTACTATTGTAAATAGTTTATTCATTCTATTGAGAAAAAAGTGTTTGGGACATTTGAACCATTAGAAAAGTCTGAAAGTATTGATTTTACTAGATTATACAAAATAAGCAGATGTAACATTATGCCCCATTTGCACCCCAAAAGGTAACAAAATGTAACATTTTCAGGACTAGACAAGCTATGCTTATAAAAGAACTAAGTGCTGTTACCTTTTACAGCAACAGCACTTAGCAAGATAAACTAATTAACAAACGGTTTCCAAATTAAGTCATGCACAAACATCAACAAATTTAATTTGTCAACTATCTTTCAATAATTCATCCTTTCAAACCGAAAAATATTGCTGTAACATTCAGCATGAACAATTACATGAACATTTAATACTTCACTCTTATTGCACATAAAAATTGATTTTCTGAGTATCAATAATCAATATTGTTCCCGTCCCAGCATCAGTATATTTAATTTCACTCAGATAACTATGGCGGCCTGGTATATCTATTGTCACATTTTTAAATACAAAAGCTGTTTCGCATGAAGGATTACTACATGAATCAACTGTCAGAGAATGCCAAATCACATTGCCATTGCTATCCAATAAACTTAGATTTTCAACAGTCTTAATCTTATTGAAAAGATCTACTCGGGATATCACGGGAATATACTTCCCCCTTTTTATTGTATCAATGTGATCTAGTAACACCAGCGGATGCTTATCTCTTCTAGAGCCATCAGGATTAAAGCTTATGTTAATGAATTGAGTTCCGGAAGGAATTGAAATTGAGTCTACTATACCACTTTCATAGAAATGATAATAGTTTCCTACCCTAGCTCCATTATTCTTATAGTAAATAGCCTTTAATTTTCCAGAAGAATAATACTCTTTTTGGGGGCCATTGGATTTACCGCATCCTATGAATATCAAAAATCCAAATAAAACAGTCGGAATTCTAATCGTTTTTATCATAATATTTATACTATTTAATGGGTTAATCCTTCACGAGCCGAATCATCAAAAGCTTTCCAAGCTCTATAATAGTTTTCACTATCTATATGCGTGCCGCCGTGTGGATCAAAATTTGAATTAAGCTGTTCTCGGCCGTCAGCACCAGTTGACCACACGGCACTTGGTTTATTTAGGGACCCATAAATATGATCCAAAGCTTCTTGGCCTTGATCGGACGATGATCCAAGCCCCTCAAGTATTTCTAGTAATCTCGTTAGCCTTTTATCTCCTTCGGCTAGTTGGCTTACTCCTCCACTACCGCCTTTACCTCCTGCCACAGTCATCAAGTAGTCGATATTTATAATACCATATATTGTTCCAGTGGCCTTAGTTGTCAAATTTGGCTCCCTCCCAGCAGCATCATCAGCATGTGAGCTAGTCTCTATATCACCAGCATTTTGTTCACCTGCTGTCGATCCATTCCAATTAAATATACGGAATCCAGATTTAAATGAAGCCCAAAATAACTTCCAAAAGTTAAATGATTTGTTAGCCGTAACGATAACATCACTAGATTTCACAGCAAAATACGAATGTTCAGGGTCATTCGGATAGTAGACACTATTTGTTTCAGTTAATTGTCCAGCACCCGAATTGCTTGAAGAACTGCCTGCAGCAGGCGCTGCACTCTTCCCCTGTGCTGCTGAAGCCGGTGGGTTGAACCAAGCTCGCACTTTTGCGCTATAGAGGGCTTCATTTAGCTCATCCATATATCTTCCCATATCGAACCAGGGAGTACCTGCAACTGGTGAGACATGATCAATGCTTCCTGAGCTTGACCATGGATAGGGTCCTTCATGTGGGTAACCTAATGAGGAGCCTGCCTGCATACCAGAAGGATCTATGTTATTAGCAGGATCATTACCCTGGCCTGTGTAGCCGCTTGGGAACTGATCGGCAGGGTCTACTCCCCAGAAGCGGCCTATCTGTGCATCATATTGGCGGGCATGGAAATCATAGAGGTTAAGGCCAAGTTCATCCTGCAGCTTCTTATCCTGGTATTGGTATTGGTTGGTAATGCCCGGCGCTGTGCCTTCGTTAATGGATAAGCCAAATGGATAGTAATGCTGCTCCTGCACCAGGCGGCCTTTGTAGTAGGTAATGTTGAGCTTGTCCATATACACAGGCATGTAGTCTGCATTGCTCATATATACTGACAAATAACCGTTTTGCCCTATGGTGATGGGGCGTGATGTACCAATAACCTGCCAGTTATCCGGTGTTCCGCTTATCTGTATGGCGCCGCTTTGAGATGGTACCAGGTTCATCTGGCTGTCAAAGACCATGTAATTGATATAGGCCAGCGGACGGGTATAGTCTGAAATGCTGTCCAGTATGCCCTGGTACATGCCTAAGTAATTGCCGGAGCTAAACATGGCATTTACTGCATTGACGTTGGTAGCCTCCTGGTTGTAACCATCAACCCCGCCTACAAGGCTGCTGATGATGGAGTTCATCATAGCATTGGGGTCTACGGCGCTTTGCATATTTATACTGTCGCTGCTGAAGTAACTGGTGGCGCTAATATCGAACTTGTCGCCTGCCATTACGCTCATGGCTATAGCCGTGCCAATGCGCCTGCCGGGATCTGAACCATCCAAATGAGCAGCCATGACATCATAAGGATTGGGTGAGCCCGGCTTATAGTCGCGCACATTATCAAGGTTGGCGAACATGGAACTTTCGAGGCCTGCTGCTGCCAGCTCATGATCGGCAAAATAATTGACCATGCCTGACTCGTCGGACGTAACAACAGTGCGCACATTGCCCAGGTGGTCTTTTACAAAGAAGTCATACTTAAACATATTGCTGTCCGGCAGCCAGCGTGCACGTCCCTCATCTGTAAGGACGAACAATAAGGAGTCGTTCCGGTAATTGAAACCACCCCAATAGTGATATATATCTGTATGGCCGGTAGTGCTATTGTATACCTGCTTCCAAAGCAGCTCGCCAGAAGCATCATACAGATTTTTAATGGTGCTGCCATTATAAAATGTAACAGATAGAGGCAGGTCCTGTTCATTGTAAGTAATGCCTGTAATACTCTTATTATAATCGGATGCGAGATTGCCATCAGCATCATAGGTATAGTCCACCGTACCAGTTATGTCCTGAAAATCTCCCAAGCCATAATTAGTTTTTATAGCGTCCTGTACACGCTGCAGTTGGTTGCCGGTGCCTGTATAGGTATAGGTGAGCTCATCTATTGGCACAGGAACGGAGCTATAGCCAGGGCCGGGTGTACCCATCTGTTTCATGCTAATTATATTCCCATTCACATCATAGGTTACATTTGACATGGTGTAGTCTGTGCTGCTTTTGCTCCATCCTGAAAGAGTAGCCTGGTTGTAATTAGCGTTAGTTAACCTGCCTGCGGCATCGTACTCATAACCATAGGAACCTGCAGGCTCAGCACCCGGGCCTTTCCATTGTATGCCTGAGATGTTGCCATCATAACATGGTTCAGTAAAGCCGTAATCATAGCTTAGCTGCAAGCCAAATGTTTTATCAGCTTCCGTTGAGGAAAAAATATCTTTATTAACGGATGCAAGCTGGTTCCGAATATTGTAGGTATAATCCTGTTGTTCTACGCCGCCTAAGTTCTTACTTTTTACTTTGCCAAGGTCGTCATAAGTGTAGGATGCGATATTGCGAAGACTATTATTGTCAATTTGCTCCTGCACACCTGTCAGGCGACCATAATAGGAGTCATAGACATAGCGGGTAAGTATCCTGGTGTCGGACTCAGAACAGGTACTACAGGGATAGTGGTGAGTAAAATCCTGTATTTTTTGCCCATTAAAATTATATTGTAATGTGGTTTCATCCCAGAAATACGTGTT
>JBQCEX010000556.1:0-11652 GCA_051959855.1 Flavipsychrobacter sp.
AAGCGCCATGGAAGCAGTGATAGCTGCATACTCACTGGCAGAAAGCGGCGATGTGGTATTGCTGTCACCTGCTTGTGCAAGTTTCGATTTGTTTAAAAATTATGAAGATCGCGGCCGTCAGTTTAAAGAAGCCGTACATGCACTTTAATAATAGAAATTATACCGTATGTCAAAACTATTAAAGCAAACGAAAGGAGACCAGGTGATATGGGGAGTAGTGTTGATACTCTCTTTTGTCAGCCTGCTGGCTGTGTACAGCTCTACCGGTTCATTGGCATACCGTATGGAAAAGAATGCAAGCTATTATCTTATCAAGCAGTTAATGGTGCTGGTGCTGGGTGTGCTCATCATTTACTGGGTGCATAAGGTGAACTATACCAAATTCGCCGGTGTAGCAATAGTCTTGTATCTATTAAGTCTTCCATTGTTGTTTTATACACTGTTCTTCGGTACAAAGCTTAATGAAGGCTCCCGTTGGATCAGGCTGCCACTTATCAATCTTACCTTCCAGACATCAGACCTTGCAAAGCTCGCCTTGTTTATGTTCCTGGCACGCATGCTCAGTGTCAAGCAGGCTAATATTAAAGACTTTAAGAAGGGCTTCCTTCCAGTGCTTATCCCGGTGTTGCTCACTTGTGCACTCATCGCTCCGGCCAATCTTTCTACGGCGCTCATGTTAGGTTTCACTTGCTGCATACTGTTCTTCATAGGTCGTGTGCAGGTAAAGCATATCATGTTGCTGGCAGTTGCAGGTATCATCGGTATCGTGTTGTTGTTTACGGTTTCTAAGCTCACAGGTTTTGGCCGTGCTTCCACATGGGAACAGCGTATAGAAGATTTTGCAGGCAAGAAAAAAGCGGCTAATGATAATACCGTTAAGGGCCTGGCTGCAGAAGCTAAGCAGCAGGGCACTTACCAGGTCATGCAGGCTAAGATAGCTATTGCCAATGGTGGCCTTACCGGCCGCGGACCAGGCAATAGTTTACAAAGAAATTTCTTGCCGCATCCTTATTCGGATTTTATCTACTCTATTATCATTGAGGAATATGGTTTGCTGGGTGGTATTGTTATAATGCTCTTATATCTGCTTTTCCTCTGGCGCAGCATATTGATATTCCGCCGCTGTCCTTACGCCTTTGGTGCATTCCTGGCAGTGGGGCTCAGCATCACATTGGTGTTTCAGGCTATGCTTAATATGGCGGTGAATGTACACTTGGTGCCGGTTACGGGTCTCACCCTGCCAATGGTCAGCATGGGTGGTTCTTCCATTTGGTTTACAAGTATTGCCATCGGCATCGTGTTGAGTGTAAGTAAATATGTTGATGAAATGGAGGGTAAGAAAAAGGGTGTAGGAACAAGAGCTAAGGCGATTGATGAAGCTGAAGAGGTGGAAGATGAGGAAGAAGACGAAGAGGTAGAGACAGAAACAGAAGAACAGGAAAAAACAATAAAAGGCAAAAACAAGAAAATAGCGGGTATAGCATAACTATGAGCAACATGCGCGTCATAATAGCAGGTGGTGGTACAGGCGGACATATATTTCCGGCTGTGGCCATAGGTCATGCTTTGCAGCGCATGCAGCCGGGTATCGAACTTTTGTTCGTTGGCGCAAAGGGTAAGATGGAAATGGAAAAGGTGCCGCAGGAAGGTTTTGAGATTGTAGGTCTTGATATCGTTGGTTTCAATAGGTCTAATCTGTTCAAGAATATTTTGCTGCCCATCAAGTTGTTACGTAGCCTTAGCGATGCAAAAAATATATTAAAAACATTCAAGCCCAATGCAGTAGTGGGAGTTGGCGGTTACGCCAGCTTCCCTATACTGAAAGCCGCACAGCGCATGAATATCCCAACCTTGATACAGGAGCAGAATTCTTTCGCAGGCAAGAGCAATCAGATCTTGGGTAAAAAAGCTAAGGCTATATGTGTGGCCTATGAGCATATGGAGAAATTTTTTCCTTCGGATAAGCTGGTTATAACTGGTAATCCTGTAAGAAAGAATATTTCTCAAATGAACATCAATAGAGAGGAGGGGCAGGCATGGTTGGGCCTGGACCCTAATCGTAAAACGATACTCATTGTTGGTGGTAGTCTCGGTGCTAAATCTATTAATGAAAGTATAGATGCCCATCTTGATGATATAGTAACAGAAGATGTACAGCTCATTTGGCAGACAGGCAAGCCTTACTACCAGCAGGCAAAGCAAAAAGCTGCTGCGTTCAGTGATAAAGTAAAGGTGTTTGAGTTTATCAGGGAGATGGATTACGCTTATGCAGCAGCAGACATTGTGATTTCACGTGCTGGTGCTTTAGCCATAGCTGAACTCTGCATCGCTGCTAAGCCGGTCATTTTTGTGCCATACCCTTATGCAGCGGAAGATCATCAGACAAGCAATGCGATGGCCCTGGTAGAAAGAAATGCGGCGTTGATGGTAAAGGACAGTGAGGTGAAAGATGAATTGATAAAGAAATTAAAGCATTTGCTTCATGATAATGCCATGCAGGAAATAATGAGCAGGAACCTGGAGAGCTTGGCGATTAAAGATGCAGATGAAAGAATTGCAAATAAAGTAATAGAAATAGCAAAATAGTATTAATAATGAATGTTCGGGAATTTAAAAGAGTGTATTTCATAGGTGTCGGTGGCATCGGTATGAGTGCGCTTGCACGCTTCTTCCGCGAGCGTGGTGCCACAGTGAAGGGCTATGACCGGACAGAAACTGAATTGACAAAACAATTAGAGGCAGAAGGGATTGAGGTGCATTACATGGATAAGATTGATTTGTTATTCAAAGAGGCAGAGTTAGTGGTCTATACGCCTGCTATACCGGCAGACAACATAGAGTTGAATTGGTATTTGGATAATGGCTATAAGGTTTATAAGCGTAGTGATGTGTTAGAATGGATTACTGCGTCATTACATTCGGTGACTGTTGCAGGCACACATGGTAAGACGACTACGTCCACCATGATAGCCTACTTGCTGCGTGAGACCGGTTATGGTTGTAATGCATTCCTTGGTGGTATATCGGTTAATTATGACCGCAATTACTGGAGCAGCGAAAGAGATTGTGCAGTGGTAGAGGCTGATGAATATGATCGTAGCTTCCTGAAGCTGCATCCTGATATAGCAGTGCTTACTTCTATGGATCCGGACCATCTGGATATTTATGGAACGGTCGAAGAAATGGAAAAGGCATTTGTACAGTACACCAACAAGATTAAGCAAGGTGGCACGCTGATAGTTAAAAGTGGCTTGCAGCACACTACTGAAATGGGTGGCGAAAACAAGCTCACCTATAATCTGCAGGCAGACACGGCTGATGTATATGCTGCTAACATTAAGCAGCAGGATGGCGGTTATTCTTTTGATGTCATTGGCAAAGGCTGGGCAATAAATGATTTGCATTTATCTATCGGTGGCATTCATAATGTAGAAAATGCTGTTGCTGCTATTGCAGTTACACAGGCAATGAATATAGACAAAGAGGCGGTGAAAAAAGTATTACCTGGCTTCAGGGGTGTAAAACGTCGCTTTGAGTATATAGTGAAGAATGATCGCATGGTCTATATAGATGACTATGCACATCATCCGGAAGAGTTGCTGGCACTCATTCAAAGTGCAAAACACATGTTTGCTAATAAGAAGTGTGTTATTGCTTTTCAGCCTCATTTGTATTCACGTACGCGTGATTTGGCTGATGGCTTTGCAAAGAGCTTAGATATGGCTGATAAAGTGATTCTGCTGGATATATATCCGGCGCGTGAATTGCCTATCAGCGGTGTCACTTCAAATATGATTGCCGAGAAAATGACAAAGGCAAAGCCGGTCATTTTGTCAAAGGAAGGTTTGCTTGATTATGTGCGCAACAACCCGCTCGAGTTATTGATTACTGCAGGTGCAGGCAATATCGATCAGTTGGTAGCGCCTATTAAAGAAATATTGGAAACTAAGTAATGGCTAAGAGACGCAAAATATCAGTCAGGAGGGTATTCCAGGTGTTGCTTACACTTGTGGCTACTACGGCTTGCGTTATGGGTATTCTTAGTGCCGCACGTATAGAAGATAATAAGAGACTTACAGGTGTTGATATACAGATAGTAAATGGAAAGAAATATCATTTCCTGGACGAACAGGATGTAAAGCGTATGCTGGTAGATAATCGCCATATAGATATTAACCAGACACCTGTAGGTAAGCTGGATATTCATGTGATGGAAAATATCATCACTGCTAATCCTTGGGTGGGCGAGGCACAGGTGTATGTAGACAATAATCGCCTCATGCATGTCAACGTAACGCAGCGCGTGCCTGTGGCACGAATATTTGAGGCGAATGGTAATAGTTATTATGTAGATACAACATTAAGCGATCTGCCTCTTTCTGAGAAATATGTGTATTACACCACAGTGGTTACTAATATGCCCGAGTTGAAAAATGATAGCGTAAGCAGATCGTTAAAAGCACAAGTGCTCAAACTCGTACGCTTTGTAGAGAACGATACGTTTTGGAATGCACAGGTATCGCAGATCATTGTTGACTCCAACTGTTCCTTTGAGGTTGTTCCGGTACTTGGCAATCAGAGAATACTGGTAGGTGATACCTCAAGGCTTGTCGAAAAATTTGATAACCTGTTTCTGTTCTATAAAAACATTCTGAATCGCATAGGTTGGGATAAATATCAAACCCTCGATCTGAGGTATAAAGATCAGGTGGTTGCATCCCCCGCTTTGCCTTGGAAAGCACCGGTTGATAAAGCATTGAGCAATATGAATTGGGTGAAGAGCATCATAGATATGGGGGCAAAGAAAGAAGGAATAGACACAGCATTAAAAATTACGCCACCTGCTATAGCTCCGGCGCTAGTGCCTAAGCAACAGCAAAGGACAGCAGCTGTAGTAAAGCAGACAGATAAGAAAATAATAGTTAAGACAAATAATAAAACGGATATAAAACAAAAGAGGAACAAATAAATTTTATCACTCAGGAAAACTATTTAACCTTTTTTAAAAACACAACGCAATATGAGCAAAAAAGAACAACCAATTATTGTCGGCCTGGACATCGGCACTACGAAAGTGGTTGCCATTGCAGGAAGAAAAAATGAGTTCGGTAAGCTGGAGGTACTCGGTTTCGGACGTGCTGAATCCGCTGGGGTTAGTCATGGTGTCGTCCTTAATATTGAGCAATGCATCCGCTCTATCGAGCAGGCAATCGAAAAGTGCTTACAATCCAATCCTAACCTCGAAGTAAAAGAGGTGTATGTAGGTATTGCAGGCCAGCACATCAAAAGTTTGCAGACACGTGGGGACCGCGTTCGCGTGAATGTAGACGAAGAGATTAATAAAGAAGATATCGATCTGCTAGTAAGGGATCAGTACAAAACATATATCCCGGCAGGCGATCAGATTATAGATATCATACCACAGGAGTTTACTGTAGACAATACGTCTTATGTAATAGATCCTATCGGTATGAGCGGTGTAAAGATTGGCGCTAACTTCCACATCATTACAGGTGACAGGAATGCGATCCGCAATATCAAGCGTTGCGTTGATAAGGCTAACCTTAATACCCGTGATCTGGTATTGCAGCCCCTCGCATCTGCGGCCGCAGTAATGAACGAAGAAGATCTGGAAGCGGGTGTAGCTATAGTAGATATAGGTGGTGGTACCACCGATATGGCTGTGTTTTACGATGGCATCTTAAAGCATACAGCTGTTATCCCTTATGCAGGTGTAAACATTACGAATGATATCCGTAATGGTCTTGGTGTACTGCGTGCGCAGGCTGAGCAGATGAAAGTACAGTTCGGTACTGCTTTAGCTGACGAGGCCAATGCAAATGCATACATCACTATTCCTGGTCTGCGCGGTTTGCCGCCGAAAGAGATTTCTGTTAAAAATCTGGCACATATTATCCAGGCACGCATGCAGGAAATTCTTGACTACGTTGTATATCACCTTAAACAGGTTGATCTGGATAAGCGTTTGTATGGTGGTATCATACTTACAGGCGGTGGTGCGCAATTAAAACATATAATACAACTCACTGAATATATAACAGGGCTTGGTGCTCGTATCGGCTATCCTAATGAACATCTTGCAGGTGGTCATGCCGATCAGCTCATGAACCCAATGTATGCTACATGTATAGGTCTTATACTCCGTGGCTACCACGATTTTGAAAACGGGCGTATGCGTTTTGTGGGTGAAGGTGGTAACTATATTCATATCCCTGAAGCTCAGGCTGAGGCAATTGTTGAAGCGAAACAGGAAGAGGAAGCTCAGCCGGAAACTACTGAAGAAGAAAATGAAGCAATGCAGCACAGGAACAGGAAGCGCAACGAAAATCTCAAGCGCCTGTTCGATGGGCTGAAAGGCAAGTTCATGCGCATTTTCGAAGAAGTAGAAGATGAGGAAATTGAATAGTAAATAATAGACACACGATCACACAACTCACAACTAATAACTTTTTAAAAAACGTATTACTAACCCAAAATAAAAACAAAACCATTATGATACATTTCGAAATTCCAAAGAACCAGTCGTCTATAATCAAGGTGATAGGTGTAGGCGGTGGCGGCAGCAATGCTGTAAATTACATGCACGACCTCGGTATTGAAGGAGTAGATTTCGTAGTCTGCAATACGGATTCTCAGGCTTTGGCTTTAAGTCCGGTAGCTAATAAAGTGCAGCTCGGCCCGCATCTTACGCAAGGGCTTGGTGCAGGTGCAAATCCTGAGATTGGTAAACAGGCAAGTGAAGAATCTCTTGAGGATATCACCAAGATATTAAAGGTAAATACACGGATGGCATTCATCACAGCCGGTATGGGCGGTGGCACTGGTACTGGTGGTGGCCCGGTAGTAGCTAAGATATGCCGTGAGTTAGGAATATTGACTGTTGGTATCGTTACAACGCCTTTCACTTACGAAGGCCGCAAGCGTATGAAACAGGCTCAGGAAGGTATCGACCGTATGCGCGAGCATGTAGATACAATACTCATCATTTCAAATGATAAGCTGCGCCAGCAATTTGGCAACCTGCCATTCACGCAGGCATTTGCTAAGGCCGATGATATCCTTTCTACTGCTGCTAAATGTATCACAGACGTTATCACTACTACAGGTCAGATAAACGTTGACTTTGCAGACGTTTGCACCGTTATGAAGAACGGTGGTGTTGCTATCCTCGGTAGCGCTTCAGTGTCAGGTGAAAACCGCGCACTGCATGCTGTTGAACAGGCTCTCAACTCACCATTGCTGAATGACAACGACATCCGTGGTGCTAAATGGTTATTGCTCAACATCACTTCTGCAGCCGGCGAGTTCGAACACACAATGGACGAAGCTGAAGCGATCCAGGCATACGTTCAGCAGCAGGCTGGTGACTATTGCGATGTTATTCTCGGTATGGGCCACGATCCAAATCTTGGTGATAAGATTGCCGTCACTGTCATCGCTACAGGTTTCAATCATAAAGAATTGAATGTAGAGATGCCTGCGGCCAAAAGCAATGAGCCTGAAAAGATCATCGTTAAGCTGGGTGAGCCATCTCAACCTGCGGCAGACATAAAGCCATCTGCTGAAAGCACTGCGGCTCCCGTTGCAAACACAAATGCACATCTGAATCCAACCCTGGTTGAAATGCCGGCAAAGCCGTCTGTAATGGATATTAAGCCTGCATTCCCCGCAGCTGCTGAACAGCCAAAGGAAAGTTTTGTATTGGAAACTAAACCGGCAGTTGAAAATGTTGCTGCAATAAATGAGGCCACTCCGGTTGCTTCAGCACCAACTCCTGCTCCGGCACCCACTCCGATGCCCACACCCGCTCCCGCTCCCGCTCCGGTAACTGCCACAGCTCCTGAAGAAAATACACTGCAGCTTATTATAAAGAACGAGCTCCCTAAAGACGAGCCTGCTCAGTTTAAGATCGGCGAACATGTGCTCACTGCTGATGAGCTGGAAGAAAAGCGTCGCTTCGAAGAGCAAAAGCGTTCGCTTGAAGAACGTGCCGAACGCCTTCGTCGCATGAGCTTCAATATCAAGGCATCAGAAAGTAGTGACGACATGGAAGCGGTTCCTGCCTATGTTCGCCGCAATGTGCAGCTGAATGATGAAGTTGCTTCTTCTGATGTTTTCTACAGTGGCTACAGCGTTGGCATCAACGATCAGCAGCAGAATAACAAGGGTTCCATCCAAACCATCAACACTTTCCTCGATGGTAAGAAACCTGATTAACTAGTCTCTTTTGTTTATATTCATATTGCGTACAGCTCCCGCTTTCTAGCGGGAGCTTCTTTTTTATACATTTTTTTAACACTTGAAAAATTGATGTTGGTATGGTAAATGCATTATACCCTGCATAGTTCATTTAAAACTGAAACAATTATGAAACGGATAATTTTTGGAATGCTCGTATTAGGTACATTGTTTACCGCACAGATAGCCTCAGCACAAACGCATACGCCTGTTATCAATGAACGTCAGTCATATCAGCAGCATAGAATTAGGAGAGGAGTTCGTACTGGTGAATTAACACGCCACGAAACCCGCAATCTTGAACGCCGTGAAGCGCATATTCAGAGAGATAAACGCATAGCAAAAGCCGACGGCCGCGTAACGCCTATGGAACGCAGGCACATCCGCCGCGAAGAAAATCGTACAAGTGCCGCCATATACCGCGACAAGCATAATCACATCGTACGTTAAAAATAATAGGACATAAACCAGTCTATTTTAAGGGCCCCGCGTGAGCGGGGCTTTTCTTGGTCAATTTTAAATATTATTAAATGAAATATTCATAAAGTTTTCCAACCATAAGTTAAAAACCTCCGTCTTATATAGTGTTGGCAAAAACTTATGTGCGAGAACGGACAGCCGGATTGGGTACTTTGTTAAAAGAAAAATTTGGTTAGTCCGTTTTTTTTAACTTTTTTGCAACACACATTTAAAACACTTATTAAATAGTCGTCTATAGCTAAATATTCTACCTAACATTTCTTCTTGAAACATGGCGTGATCTGTACGTAACGTTTTAAAATAGGGTAGAAGTTTATGCAACTTTTCCACCAGTTATCCGATGCTGAGCTGATTCATGCTTTTTTGCAAGACAATGAAGACGCATTAGAAGTACTTGTAAACCGCTACAAGGATAAAATATATACTGCCATTTACATGCTTGTAAAGGACAAATATATAGCTGAAGACATCTTCCAGGATGCCTTCCTCAAGATGATAAAGACCATTCGCGAGGGCCGCTATGCCGAGCAGGGTAAGTTCCTGCCATGGGCTATACGTGTAGCTCATAATCTCTGCATGGACCATTTCCGGCGCACCCGGCAGAATATCCCGGTCACGCTGGCTGATGGTACGGATATAGGCCACCTGCTGCCTTCCTCTGCCGATAATGCTGCTGAGTCTATGGAGAAACGCCAGACCCATGAGGGCGTACGCCATCTTGTCGAGCAGTTGCCTGAGGAGCAGCGCGAGGTCATCATCATGCGCATGTATGGCGATCTTTCTTTCAAAGAGATATCAGATATCACAGGTGTTAGCATCAATACGGCGCTCGGCCGCATGCGCTACGCGCTCATCAATCTCCGCCGTATGATCACTGAGAAACAAATGGTATTGCGCTAAGCGTCATTTTAGTAATTTGGCTGCATGGCAGTATTACCCCAGTTTTTTATTGATACAGATTTTAAGGAACACGCAGACTTATGGCTCGATGAAGATACCGCCAAACATGTAGTGCAGGTACTCCGCATGCACACTGGCCAGCAGTTGCAGCTTACCAACGGTAAGGGCTTCACAGCTGTTGCAACAATTAAGGTGGCTGAGAAGAAGAAGTGCAGCGTGGCTATCGATGCAGTTACTTTTCATCAGCTGCCGCAACCTGCGCTTCATCTCTGCGTAGGTTTCACTAAGAATACCAGTCGTAATGAATGGTTGCTGGAGAAGGCTACTGAGCTGGGCGTGCGCAGTATCACTCCGCTCATTGCCACCCGCACCGAGCGCGAGCATATCCGTTACGATCGGTGGCGCAATATTCTCGTGGCATCTATCATGCAGTCGCAGCAGCACTACCTGCCGCATTTGCACGAGGCTTCAACTGTTCAGTCCGTGGTCGATCGCTATGCCCATGTGCAGCAAAAGTTCATTGCCCACTGCATTGCAGATCACGAGCGGCGCTTTTTGTCCGAACTGTTAAAACCTGGCCGCGAAACACTTATCTTCATTGGCCCTGAAGGGGATTTTACAGAAGATGAGGTAAATTTGTGTATGAGGCATGGTTTTGTGGCAGTCTCTATGGGCGCACAGCGTTTGCGTACGGAGACGGCAGCTATCACAGCTTGTGCGTATTTTAATCTGGTGAATCATTTATCATGAGGCTTAGGAACTGGTTATTGGTTGGTTGTCTGTTTATAGCTGTTGCTGCCCGTGCACAGCAAATGAAGCTGGCATTGTTGGTATATAATGGTGGTGGCGACTGGTATGCTAATCCCACGTCGTTACCCAATCTAGCAGCCTTTTGCAATCAGCAGCTGCACACCAGCTTCGATACTAAGCAGGCTGAGGTTGAGGTCGGCAGCCCAGATATTTTCAATTATCCTTTCATCCACATGACAGGCCACGGCCGCTGGGCACTCAGCGATGCTGAGGCGCAAAACCTTCGCAAGTATCTTGAAGGTGGTGGCTTCCTCCATATCGACGATAACTATGGTTTAGATCCCTATGTGCGCCCTGCGTTAAAGAAAGTGTTTCCTGAGCTGGAGCTCGTAGAGCTTCCTTTCTCGCACCCCATCTATCATCAGCATTTCAATTTCAACAATGGCCTGCCTAAGATACACGAGCACGATGGCAAGCCGCCTAAAGGCTATGGCCTCATTTACAAAGGCCGCCTTGTATGTTTCTATAGCTATGAAACCGATCTTGGCGATGGCTGGGAAGACTTCGAGGTGCACCGCGACCCGCCTGAAAAGCACCAGGCAGCCCTGCAGATGGGCGCCAACATCATTCAGTATGTGTTCATGAATAGCACTGCTACGCCTTAGCGCTTATCCTGCTTTCTTAGGATACAGGAAGCCTACTATCACCCACCAGCGAAAGCGCTCCAGCATGTAGAATTTCGACCATTGCCCTCTTAGCAGGAAGCCCAGGCCATATACTATGGCATAGCCCCACTTGGCTATGTACTCCAGAAATTTTTTGATCAGTGCGCCCGTCTGGCCCTTCAGCCGCAGGCGCTCGCCACCGCCTATGCCCATGCTATGGCGATACACGTAGTTCTTGTCAAATTTGTTGCTCTCCACTGCATGCAGCACCTCCACCTCCGGTAGGTAATATACTTTTTTGCCATGCTGCAGTATGCGCAGGTATATGTCCTTTTCCTCGGTAGCCAGCAGGCCTTTGCCTTTGCGTCCCAGGTCTGTATTAAAGTAGCCTATATCTTCAAATACCTTTTTTCTGAAGGCCATATTAGCCCCGCAGGGGTAGCGTGCTCCGGTCAGTCGCTTGTCGTGGCTGCCCAAGTTAAAATTGCCTACCAGGCCAAAGAAGTATTTGCTGTACCAGTCCGGTATGCCCGTCAGGAAGTAGGGCGTTATTTTGCCCCCTATGCTCCATACGTCCGGGTGCTGGTCAAAGAAGTCA
>JBQCEX010000557.1:0-5395 GCA_051959855.1 Flavipsychrobacter sp.
GTGCTGATAGCGGATAGTGTTTTGAAAAAGAGAATCACCGAGCCGAACTTCTCCTTCAGTGCTACAAAGGTTATAGCTGCATGCAGTATAACTTAGAGATACGCCAGGCTGCCAATCAGCAGTTGTGCTATTAATAAGTAAAACACCACCTGTACCTGCGCCATATAAGCTGCTTCCGGGACCTTTAATGATTTCTATGGACTGCATGTTGTAAAACCCGAGCTGATTTAGATAAGTGTTACCGCCGGGGTCAGTATAAGGGATATCGTTGTAATAGACCTTTACGTTACGAACACCAAATGGAGATTCAAGTGAGCTACCGCGTATACTAAATCTGTAGCTGCCCGGAGAGCGTTCCTCCATCCGTACGCCAGGTGCTGTATTTACCGCCGATAGTATACTTGTGTTGTTGTATAGCTGTAACATGGCTGGCGAAATGGTATTAACTGTAGCTGCTGTGTTCAATAGGGTAGTGTTTTGTTCGTAGGCTTTTATTACAACCGGTGATAACACATGTGTTGTCGTATCGGTTTGAGCCAATACCTGTAAGCCGGGCGATGTGCACAGCAGTAACATTGCTGTGCATAAGATGGTATGTGACTGTGTTTTGTGCAATATAGTGGCAGTAATGCTAAAGTTATTATTTATTCATCATGCTCACCTTCCATATCATATTGTTGATGTCGTCTGTTATCAGCAGAGAACCATCTGGTGTGAGAGTTACGCCAACTGGCCTGCCATATACCTTGTCTTTATCCAGGTCTGCAATGAAACCGGTTAAGAAATCCTCTACAGGACCGGATGGCTTGCCATCTTTGAATGGCACAAACACTACTTTATAGCCTGCCAGCACAGAACGATTCCATGAGCCATGTTGGGCTACGAAAACACCATTGTGATATTTTTCAGGGAAAGCATTGGCAGTATAAAACGCCAGCCCAAGAGAAGCTGTGTGTGAACCAAGGTTTACATCGGGAACTATGGCTTTCTTCACCAGGTCTGGCTTTGCAACCTTTACCCGTGGGTCCATGTGCTGGCCCCAGTAACAATAAGGCCAACCATAAAAGCCACCTTCTTTTACGCTTGTCAGGTAGTCGGGCACCAATTCATCACCCAGCTCATCGCGTTCGTTTACGGCTGTCCACAAGGTGTGTGTGCCCGGTGCCCAGCCCATGCCGCATGGATTGCGCAGCCCAGATGCATAAACTCTCATGCCTGAGCCATCAGGATTTATCTCCAGGATGTCTGCGCGCAGTATTTCATTGGCTATACCGTGCTCCGCAACATTGCTACCTGAGCCCACGGCTATGTATATTTTATTACCCTTTTCGTTGGTAATGATATTCCTGGCCCAGTGGCGGTTATATTTGCCTGCGGGCAGGTCTATTATTTTTTCTCCTTTGCCTGTTATGTGTGTCTGGCCGGGTTTATATGGGTATCTCATAAGTGAATTAGTGTTGGCTACATAGAACCATTTTCCTAAAACCAGCATACCGAATGGCTGATTCAATTTGTCGATGAAAGTTACCCGCATGTCCGGTCTTCCGTCGCCATCCGTGTCTCTTAATAAAGTAATTCTGTCGGCGCTATGATGCAGGTTGTCTGCTTTTTCGGCTCCTACCAGGGTGCCGCCTATTTTCTTCAAGAGGGTGTGATTGCTGTTTGATTCTGCTACCAATAAATCGCCATTAGGAGTGAAATACATCCAACGGGGATTGTCAAAGCCATCAGCATATTTAGTAACCGTGAAGCCTGCCGGAGCATCGGGAGTTCTGCCGTCCTTCCAGCCTATCACGTTGCTGAAATTCGTTTTTGACTTTGTAGCATAAGGTGGGGGCAGGGTATCAACCTGATGGCCAACACTATGCCTGCTTTGCGAATAGCTGATAAATGGCAACATTACTATCGATAAGAGAATCAAGCGTTTGTTCATGTTTATTGCAATTGATACTTAGCCGCTAAATTTTTATGCCAGCTAATAAACAGGAACAAACGCAACTGCTACTTTTTACGGACAGTATGAGCTTTTGCCGGCGGAGCGCCTACAATTTTCATTTCTTTTAATAACCAACCCGCATTGCCAAACTTTTCAATGATAAACAGGGTATAACGTATGTCTAAACTAATGTTCCGGCAATACTGATCAGAGAAATAATAATCGCTCATTGTGCCTTCCCATGCCCTGTCGAAATTAGTTCCAATCAGCTGACCCTTAGCATTTAATACAGGACTACCTGAGTTGCCACCTGAAGTGTGATTGTCTGCAATAAATGCTATGGGTACAGATCCGTTTACTGCCCAGCGACCATAGTCTTTCTTGCTGTGCAGCTCCTTTAGTTTTTGAGGCACATTAAAATCCGGTACTTCCGGATTGTCAAGTGCGATAGCTTCATCTAAAGTGGTTTGATAAGAATATGGCGCTGACCCCTCAGGATCAAGACCCTTTACTTTGCCGTAAGACAGCCTGAGTGTAAAGTTGGCATCAGGGTACAGCATGGTATTGCTTTCTTTTGCCATTTGACATTTCATATACAAGCGGTTAAAGTAATTCATGTTTGTGTAGTATTGACTTAATGCCGGTGTTATTCGCCGACTGCGTATGTTAGCTATCGTGTGATATAGTTGCCAGGCAGGGTCTGCCATGATGCGCATGCTGTCATCTGTTTTTGCATGCCCGGCAAAATCTGCCAGCTTTTGCATAGATGTAACAAGGGATGTTTTATATGCATCATTGGCCCAGCTATCATATTGGTTATTGTGTACCTGATATTCTGTTCTGTAGTAGGCAGGGACTAATGCACTGCAATTATCAAAGAACAGGGGCATCAATGCTACAAATACCTTTTTATCCGTGACGTCATCATAATTTTTATAGAAACTGTTATACTGTTTTAATAAGGAGTTTAATGAGTCTTCCAATCTTTCGTTAGATAATCCGGCCCGGAAACATGTGAGCAATCGATCTAGCATAGCGCCCTGGCTGATTAGTTCTATGCCGTACACTGCTTCTTTAATATACTCATCATTCTTTATAAGACTATCGGCCGCTTCAGCATTAGCCTGCATCTGCGCCAAGAGATTAGCTGCATAGGGGTAAGCGCTATCATGTGTTACGGCCCACTGCTGAAAACCATGCTCATAAGCGCGCTTTTTGGCCAATACATCATTCACCTGCAAGCCATGCACTTCTCCCTGCCATTTCTTCCAGCCATTAGCAACCCCTGCACGCTTTGAAGTATATTTAATAAATATATCGCGTGAGTCTGCCATTTCTTTGTTCCATACATTCAGTTTTAAGGTACGGGCTTGTATGCGTACAGGATCTGAAATAGAATAGACCTGGTTAAGCTGAAAGGAAGAGATATACTCCTGTGTTACAGCAGGAAAGCCATACACCATAGTAAAGTCGCCTTCTTTGTAACCAGAAGCATTGAGCACAAATGACTCTTTAGCTTTGTAAGGAACATTGTCCTTTGAGTATTCTGCCGGTTTATTGTCTTTGCCAGCATATACGCGAAATAAGCTAAAATCACCAGTGTGGCGTGGCCAGCTCCAATTCTCTACATCGCCGCCGAAATAGCCAATGCCATTAGGAGGGAAACCAACGAGGCGAACATCCCTGTAAGTTTCGCTAATTACCACCCAATATTGATTGCCATTGAAAAAAGGCCTGATAGCCGCATCCATGTGCGTAGTGAACTTATAGCCGTTTTCCAGGTTTTTAATTCTTGTAATTATAATATTATCTCTTGATGCATCATTCAATGTATCGGCTATGCCGCCTACAATTCTATCAGTTACGTTTTCCATTTTCCTGATGAAGGTAACCGTGAGGCCAGGGCAGGGAATTTCTTCCTGTTGGTTCATGGCCCAATAGCCATGGGCAAAGAAGTCGTTCTCTGTGCTACTTAGTGCCTGTACGGGGCTATAGCCACAGTGATGATTAGTAAGAATAAGTCCTTTTGATGAAATGATCTCCCCGGTACAACCCCGGCCGAAAAGAACGACAGCATTGTTTAACCCGGTGCCTTCACTATTATACAACTGTTCTATCGGAATTTCGAGGCCCATAGCTTTCATTTCAACTTCCCTGGCTTTTATTGTTGCAGGTATCCACATTCCATCTTTAGCGTAAGCATTTTGAAGTGACAGGGCGGCAAATAATAAAAGAGTGGTTTTGGAAAGAAATGAGCTGAATGTGGATAGCCTTGACATAATAATTTTTTGATTTAAAGAAATAAATATACCGTTTTGCTATAAAAGTTTTATTCAAATAGTTATATTAGCCCAATATAAAGTGAAATTGTTTTCAGTATTATGAGAAAATGCCTACTCTTCGTAGCACTTTTAATAGTGTCGCAGTTAGATAAACTTAAGGCGCAACCCTTGTTTCAGGCACCTGATACGGTGTGCGTGAGGCAAACTATACAGCTAAGTACTACTGTAACGAATGCTTCGTCTTACTACTGGGGCTTTTGTTCCGGGTACCTAAGGAATTTTCCGACTGCCATAAGCAACCTGGGAACCAGTTTCCAGATTGATACTCCGCGCGCTATGGTGCTGGAAAGAGACGATAGTAACTATTATGGTTTCATAGCCAACTATGCGAACTCTACACTCATAAGGCTTGACTACGGAAAGAGCCTGTCAAATGTACCGTCAGTAACTAATTTCGGAACTTTAGCCAATAAATTCCCTGTGCATCCTAAAAGCATGTACATGACCAAAGATACCGGCGGCAATTGGTTCATGTTCGTTTGTGGTGGTGATGATCCTACCAATTCCACACTCGGTCGTCTTGATTTCAGTAAGTCATTATCTAATACTCCTAACATAGTAAATTTTGGCAATCTCGGCAGTGTTTTAAATGATCCACGTGGCTTGTTTGTTGCTTCTGAAGCTGGCAACTGGTACGGGTTCCTGTTTAATCATGGCTCAAACAGCATGGTGCGCTTTGACATGGGAACTAATATTTCCCTTACTCCAAGCTTCGCTGACCAGGGGAATATAGGTGGCTTGCTTGCAGGGCCTACTGATATGGCAGCCGTATATGATGCAGGTGCATGGTATTTCTTTGTTGTTAATGATAACAGCTCGGTAATGCGTATAGATATGGGCAGCCTTACCAACACCAATCCTCTTTCAACATTCCTGGGAAATCCAAATCAAGTAATTCATAATCCTACCGGTATAAAAGTGGTACGCGATTGCGGCGATCTGTATGCATTCATTACTAACTATGATAGCAGCAATATGGTGCAGTTGCAGTTTACCTCTGTTACAGATCCTGCGCCTGCAGGTATTCGTTTCGGCACTATTGGCAGCCTGCCAAGGCCCGGCGCCCTGAGCCGTGTAATACGTGATCATGATAACTTATACATATTTGTTCCCGGTG
>JBQCEX010000558.1:0-4688 GCA_051959855.1 Flavipsychrobacter sp.
ATTATTGAGCGTAGCTTCTGTATACAATGGCTGCCCGGCCCACTGTAAATTTAATATACTTAAATTTCTATAGGTCTCATAATGACTGAAAGTCCAATTATCGCATCTAGACGGCAGCGTGACAAGCGCTGAATACCACCATTCCTGATAGCCTGGAAGTGTACCACCATGACAAGTAGTAGGATTCGAAGGACATGCCACCCATACATCATCTCCATTTAAACGTGGGCTGTCTATATAAGTGGTTTTATTAAGATAAATTGTATTGGAAAACCCATCGCAATAGCTGTAATAACATAATAGCACACTATCAGGCTCAGGAATACCTGAGCAATCTCTATATAAGTGGTAATATACGGTATATGTAGAATCGCTCTTCCATACATAAGTTATTTCAGCACCAGCGGCATGCGAGGCTTTTGACTGAAATGGGAAAGCAAGACAACATGTGATGCTAACAATAACAAATTGGATAAACCTTTTCATAGCAGATATTTATAATTGGATATTACTTTTGAATGGTGAAAAAAATATGATGTGATGAATTGCCATTATGAATATATAATGTATAAGTGCCGGCAGGCAGATTGTTTTTTAAAACAATATGCTTGCTGATCCTGTTGGCATGGGAAGCTTTTGCAGATGGGCAGAATGTAAAAAGTAAGGCTATACCAAATAATAGCTGGTGAATAAGCTTTCGCATTGGGGGTATAATTTTGGCTGCAATATAATGAAAGATAGTATTTGTTTTAATTAGCATTAATTACTTAAATAGAGCATTATGAAGGCTGCATTTACTTTTTTTCTTGTGTGTCTGTTGTTTTCCAAACCGCTACTGGCACAAAGAATGACATTTTCAGACTCGGCAATGGTGCTTAACAGAGCCCGTATTCATACCAACCAGCATGGGATGAAGGTGCTAGGCGCCTGGGGCGGGGTGAGCCTGGTATGGGGCGTAATTGGAATGGCAACGGCTAAAGATGAAGAATGGAAAGCCTTTCATGAGATGAATGCTATATGGGGAGCTGTGAATGGCGGAATAGCGGTGATGGGCTATGCGGGCAGCAGAAAGGAACTGCAGGAAAAGCTAAGCTGCAGTAAGCTGCTGCAAAAATATGAGGGTACAAAGAGACTATACCTGATAAATGCGGGACTGGACGTAGTGTATATGGGGACCGGGGCGCTGCTATGGCAATATGGCGACCATACGAATAACAATGCGGCTATATGGCGAGGGTTCGGGAAATCGCTGGTGGTACAGGGGGCTTTCCTGTTTGTTTTCGATAATGTGATGTTTGCCTCGCACCAAAAAAGAAACAGCCAGTGGTACCGGCTGGTAGAAGGCCTGTGCGTGAGCAGTAATGGTGTGGGGCTGAACTACCGGTTTTAAGCCTGGTTAATAAGCATATTATCTATAAGCCTGATACTGCCCACCTTTGCGGCTATAAGAGCTACCATAGGCCTGGAAGTATCATAGTCATTCAGCAAAGTAAGGTCCCGGGCATCAGCCAGGGCGACATAATCGGGCTCAAAGCCCTTTTCTTTCAGCAGATCCAGACATTCCTTCTGAACGATAGCAAAGCTATTGGTATTTAACTTTGATTGTATAGATACCAGGCACTGATATAAAAGACCTGCAAGGTTGCGTTGGGGCTCGGTGAGGCGACGGTTGCGGGAGCTCATAGCCAGGCCATCTGCCTCACGCTGTGTGGTGCAAATGACCATTTGAGTTTTATTATCCAGATGCATTTGGTGTAACAGGTTCTTAACCACCATGCACTGCTGGTAATCTTTCTGACCCATATAGAGGAATTCAGGATGGATGATCTCCAGCAGGCGGCCTACTACTTGGCCTACTCCCTTAAAATGGCCAGGTCTTTGTGCACCTTCCAATATAGTATCGAGATAGCCAAAGTTATAGGTTTTCTGGGCTGTGACCCCCATTGGATACATTTCATCAACCGAGGGCAGCAGAAGTGCATCGCAGCCTGCTTCTATTAACATGGTGATATCGGCATCAACAGAAGTGGGATATTTTTCGAAGTCCTCCTTATCGTTGAACTGAGTGGGATTGACAAAAATGCTGCAAACGACAAGTGTATTGTCAGCTTTAGCTTTTGCAACCAGTGAAAGGTGCCCTGCATGTAAGGCGCCCATGGTAGGAACAAGGCCAATAGTGCGTCCCAGCCTATGTTGCAGGGATAAAAACACCTGCAAATCTGCTACCTTCTTAAAGATGACCATGCGGCTATTTTAGGCAAAAAACATGCAAAGTAAAATTTGGATTTAATATTTTCGTAATTTTGCAGACAATTTTTACACAAGTATATACATTTTCATTTTTTCAATCTAAAACAACGGCATGTCTGCAGACACTAAAAAACGTGTTTTAATTGTAGCTAACGAGCTTTCTCCATACATAGAATTCACGGATTTTGCCCAGATATTAAACAAACTGGCCATTAAGACATTTGATGCCGGGCTGGAAGTGCGCGTGATCATGCCACGTTTCGGGCTGATCAATGAACGTCGCCACCGCCTGCACGAAGTTGTGCGCCTATCTGGTATCAATGTTATTATTGACAAAGATGACTATCCGCTGATCATAAAGGTTGCATCGCTGCCAAGTGCGCGCCTGCAGGTGTACTTTATGGACAATGAAGACTACTTTAAGCGCAAGGCTGTTTTCAGAGATGACCAGGATAAGTTCTTCGATGACAATGCAGAACGCATGATATTTTTCTGCAAAAGTGCTTTAGAAACCGTTAAAAAATTTGGCTGGCCTCCGCATGTGGTACACTGCCATGGGTGGATGACCTCGCTTTTACCATTATATCTTAAAACTGCATATAAAAAGGAGCCTGTATTTAACTACTCTAAAGTAATATATACTGCACAGGCTAATCAGTTTGACGAAAAGCTCAATCCTAATTTTATTCAAAAAGCCCTTATCAATAACGAAATAAAAGAGAAGGATTTTGAGTTTTATAAGGACGGCTCGAATGCTGCCCTGACTTTAGGCGCAAGCAAAGCAGCAGATGTGGTAGTGTTTGGTGACAACAATGCGGACAAAAAGCTGGTGGATGAAATAAAGCCGAGCAGATATAAGAAAGTATTGAAATATGAAGAAAGCTGGAAAGAGGATATAACGCCGCTGCTGGACCTGTACAAAAGCTTAACAGAGTCTTAGAATTTCTTTTATAACATTCGCAGTAAATTTTACAATTTGAAACTTAGAATCAGACTGATATCAGCCCTTTTAATAGCTGGAGTGACCATCTTTACCCAAACCGGCTGTAAGGAACATACGCTGATTGATGCCAAGGTTGCGCCCAATATTGATAACATACATGTTTTTCAGACCGATACATTTACAATACTCACTAATACTGTATATGATCCTGAAGTAATCACCAGCACGAGTATATCCGGGTTACCTGTAGTACATGGGGTAGGCACTATCAATGCCGATATGCCAGTTTTCGGAAAGACTAATGCAGGCATTTATATGCAGGTAATACCTGAACTATTAGCATCTAGCTTTATCAAAGATGACGTGGTTGACTCTGCCATTATGATATTACCATATGCGTATAATACTTATGGGGACAGCACCTCTGCTGCTACGCCGCAGTCATTTAGTGTTTATAAAATAACGGATCAGTTTAGTGTTGACAGCACCTATTATGCAAACCAAAGCCTGACATATGACCCAAGTGTAGTGTACGGCTCAGTTACCGTTTCAGACTTTCATGCGCTTACTAACGATTCGGTTTTCATGGACGGCTTTAACAGGCGGCCTATGCTGCGTATAAACCTTAACGTTACTCCAAGTTTTCCTTTATACGCTGATCTGAAAGCAGCCAATGACCAATCTGACATTGCGAGTTTCCTTAGCTCTTTTAAAGGGTTCTATATTGGAAGTACAGACACATCGAAAATGAATGCCAATTCAATTCCGTATTTCCAGCTGGATGGTGTAGATACCTATTCCAGAGCAGGTGTTTTGGTTTATCATCATAACTCAACAACTCCGGGTGAGCAAATATTTAACTACTATTTTGATATTCAGTCTTGTGCGCACTATAATAAAATAATAAGAAATTATTCAGGCACTATTGCACAGCAACTGTTTGCCTCCAAATTAAGAAATGACAGTGTAGTGCTGGTACAGAATCAGCCAGGCGCAGCGATAGACGTGCAAATACCTTTCTTAAGCAATGCATTTGACGGAAGTAAATTCAAATTCATTATTAATAATGCAACGTTGACGATCACGCAGATAAATGCCAGCCCGTATGTTTCGCCGATATATGCTCCACCAACAAAGCTATATGCGATAGGTGTGGGAAAAAATAATGGTACTGACTCTCTGTACTCGATAGCCGACCGTTACCCGGTAACAAGTCTTTATCCACTACAATTTCTGGACGGATATGCCAAACAGGCTACAGTAGGCGGTGTTACCACAACCCGCTATACTATAAATATGCCGCGTGAAGTAATGGAAAGCATAACCCAAAAAAGAGTATTGCATGTAAGATTGAATGGTACACAGGATTATCCCGGTGCTACCAGGTTGGTGGCCGGGGGCGGCGCTTATTCTGATCCTAACTACAGGATCAAATTAAATATTATTTACACTAAAATTCAATAAACCAAATACATATGTGCGGTATTGTAGGTTA
>JBQCEX010000559.1:0-13949 GCA_051959855.1 Flavipsychrobacter sp.
CAGATACCGATAAAGAAAGTAAGCAGTGAGCATATTGCTGAAGCAGAAGATGTGCTGGCAAGCGAAGAACCATTAGAAATGAGAATGGTGTATGGACCTGCCAATCAGCGTGTGCAAAAAAGTATATCTGTGACCATGAGGACGCCGGGAAATGATTTTGAACTGGCAAGAGGATTCTTGTTTACGGAAGGTATCATCACTTCGAAAGATGACATAACTAATATCATTCACTGCAATGGCACGAATGAAAATGTAGTAAAGGTAGAGTTGGGTGAAGATGTGCAGATGGACATGAGCAAGCTGGAGCGCCATTTTTATACTACATCAAGTTGCGGCGTATGTGGTAAATCTTCCATTGAAGCGGTAAGGACGGTGTGCCATATAGATACACAGGAAAATGAATTGCGTGTAAATGGTGCATTGATATATAGCCTACCAGAGATATTGAGAGCCCAGCAGGCAGTATTTGAGCGAACCGGAGGGCTTCACGCATCGGCATTGTTTGATAGGGAAGGAAAGCTACTGTTAGTAAGAGAAGATGTGGGCAGGCATAATGCGCTGGACAAACTGATAGGTGCAGCATTAGAAAAAGAAATGCTGCCTTTGAATGATCATATCCTATTGCTTAGTGGCCGTGCAAGTTTTGAATTGATACAGAAAGCCACTATGGCGGGGATAAAAATAGTAGCAGCTGTGGGCGCGCCGTCGAGCCTGGCAGCTGAAATGGCTACTGAGAGCGGGATGACACTAATAGGCTTCCTGCGTGGTGAACGATTTAATATATATAACGGAAGAGAACGAATAATACTTGAAACTGATTATGAAGATCCGTATAAAAGGAAATAGTGTGCGTATGCGGCTTTCGCGTAGAGAAGTGGAGCGGTTTGGTAAGGAAGGCTACCTGGAAGAGCAGACCATGTTTGTAAACGGCGCCTTTACTTATGCACTGGCGCAAAAGGAAAAAGGAGAGGAACTAACTGCGGGGATTGATGGGCAGAAGGTGACTATGTACGTACCTGAAAAGCTGGCGAAAGAATGGGTCGGAACGGACATGGTGGGCTTTAATGCAAACATGCCTTTGCCGAATGGCGAGCAACTTTTTTTGTTGCTGGAAAAAGATTTTAAATGTGTGGATGCAGCAGTAAACGAAGATCAATCTGACAATTATGATAACCCATTAATGAGCTGTGGCTAATGAGTACGCAACAAGAACATATACCTAACGCTGAAAATCCGGAAGAATTCCTGGATCTAAAACTGTCGAAACCAAAGACAGTAGCTGCCGGACTGCCTGCAGTGCTGGTGAGCGCGAGGCATGTGCTTGGTGCTATGGGACCGGGCAGAGGGCTAAAAGCGCTACTGAAGCTAAACCAGAAAGATGGTTATGACTGTCCGGGCTGCGCATGGCCTGATCCTGATGACGAGCGATCGCCGATAGCAGAGTACTGTGAGAATGGTGCTAAAGCTATAGCGGAAGAAGCCACTACAAAAGCATTATGGGCAAAGTTCTTTACAGAGAACTCTGTAAGTTCTTTGTCAGAGCTGAATGATTATGAGATAGGTAAGAAGGGAAGGGTAGCTGAGCCGATGTATTTGCCAGCCGGTGCCACACATTATCAACCAATAAGCTGGGAAGACGCTTTTAGGAAAATAGCAGAACACCTAAATAAATTACAAAGTCCAGATGAAGCGATTTTCTATACATCGGGCAGAACGAGTAATGAGGCCGCCTATTTGTACCAGCTTTTTGTAAGAGAATATGGCACAAATAATTTGCCCGACTGCTCAAATATGTGTCATGAATCGAGTGGCGTGGCATTGATGGAATCATTGGGAATAGGCAAAGGCTCTGTGAAACTGGAAGACTTTTATCAAACGGATGTGATCATTATACTGGGGCAGAACCCGGGTACGAATCATCCGCGTATGCTGAGCGCCTTGCAGAAGGCTAAAGAGAATGGGACTACTATAATAGCTGTGAACCCGCTGCATGAAGCCGGGCTGATGGGCTTTAGTAACCCGCAGACCGTGAAGGGGATGCTAGGCTTGGATACCAAACTAGCCGACATATTTCTGCAGGTGAAAATAAATGGCGATATGGCCTTACTAAAAGCTGTAGAGCTATTGCTGCTACAAGAAGAGCAAGCGATCGGCAGTGTATTTGACCAGACATTTATAAAGGAGCATACGGCACAGTATGAAGCGTTTATTCAACACCTGAAGCAATATAAGGTGGAGGAGCTGGCTAACATAGCCGGGATATCTATGGGGCAACTGCAACAAGTGGCAGATGTGCTGAAGAAGAAAAATAAAATCATAGCCTGTTGGGCGATGGGACTTACCCAACATAAGAATTCCGTAGATACCATAAAAGAAGTTGTCAACCTGTTATTACTAAAGGGCAGTATTGGCAAACCGGGTGCGGGCACCTGCCCTGTACGAGGTCACAGCAATGTGCAAGGCGACCGTACAATGGGTATTTATGAAAAACCTTCTAAGGAGTTTCTTGATAAGCTTCAGCACGTATATGGTTTTGAACCGCCCCGTGATTGGGGATATGATACGGTGGAAGCAATACACGCTATGCATGAAGGAAAGGCAAAAGTTTTCATTGGCATGGGCGGAAATTTTCTATCCGCAACTCCTGATACCGAATATACTGCCGCAGCATTGAGACAGTGCGATCTGACGGTGCATGTGTCTACCAAGCTCAATCGCAGCCACCTGGTGCATGGGAAGGAGGCATTAATACTGCCAACGCTTGGCAGGAGCGATAAGGATATGACAGGAGACAAGCAGCAATTCGTAAGTTGTGAAAACTCTATGGGAGTGGTGCAAATGTCGAAAGGAATGTTGCCACCTGTATCTAAAGACTTGCTCAGCGAACCGGCAATTGTTTGCAGACTTGCTAAGGCTACACTTGGAAGTAAAACCAAAGTGAACTGGGATGTATATGAAGAAAACTATG
Source organism: Flavipsychrobacter sp. (assembly GCA_051959855.1). GTDB lineage: Bacteria > Bacteroidota > Bacteroidia > Chitinophagales > Chitinophagaceae > SZAS-30. The sequence continues at coordinate 2,969 of JBQCEX010000559.1, forward strand.
ATCATATACGAAATGATATAGAGCTGGTAATACCGGGATTTGACGATTATAATACCCGTGTGCGACATGGCGGTGGGTTCTATTTACCCAACGGAGCAAGGGATGGCAATTACAGAACACTGAGCGGTAAAGCTAATTTTAATGTAGCTGATGTGGTGATGCCAAACTTGGCAAATGACGAACTGCTAATGATGACCATTAGAAGTCATGACCAATTTAATACAACAATTTATGGGTTAGAAGATAGATATAGAGGGGTGCATAATGAACGTCGCATAATATTTATGAATGAGCATGATATTGTAAAGGCAGGTTTGAAAGATGGCGATGTGGTGGATCTGTATAATCATTATGGTGGAGTGGAGCGAGTGGCGCGAAAATTTATAGTAGTGTCCTATAGCATACCTGAACAGTGTGCAGCTACTTATTTTCCCGAGACAAATGTGCTGGTGCCTATCAATAGTACCGCTGATAAGAGTAATACTCCCACCTCAAAATCGATCGTAATAAAAGTAAAGAAGCATATAGGAGTGACTCAAAAGGGAACTATATAATGCAGCACTGGGAGCTTATTCTTTTCTTTTTGATAATAGCCTTTGTGTATGCGTCTGTGGGGTTTGGCGGCGGATCAAGCTATCTGGCAATACTGGCATTGTATGCTTTGCCTTTCCAGGAAATAAGACTTACAGCGCTGCTGTGTAATATAATAGTGGTAACGGGCGGTGTAATAGTATATGTGCGAAAGGGACAGGTGAACTGGAGAAAGATATTACCCCTGGCACTGGTAAGTATCCCGATGGCTTATGTGGGTGCCAGGATGAAGCTAAGCCAAGATATGTTTTTTATCATCCTTGGGATAAGCCTATTGATCGCTTCCATTTTATTGTGGCTGAAGACGAGACAAAATAATGATATAGCAGTGAAGGAAAGACGGTATGATATAGTGAAAGATGCGCTGTTGGGTGGTGCAATAGGCTTCCTGTCGGGTATGGTGGGCATAGGAGGAGGTATATTTCTGTCACCATTGCTGAACCTGATGAAATGGGATACCCCCAAGAAGATAGCCGCAACAGCCAGCGTATTTATTTTAGTAAATTCGATTTCGGGAATAGCAGGGCAATTATCCAGGCTGCCCGAAATAATAAACTATACTAGAATCGGCCTTTTGTGTATTGCAGTATTTATAGGGGGGCAGATAGGATCGAATATGGGAGCGGTGAAGTTCAATCAGCTTGCGGTGCGTCGTATCACTGCCTTGCTGGTTTTTGTAGCGGGTATAGAAGTACTACATAAACATTTGCACTTTTAACAATGGCGAGTTATAAGATATTTGGATTTGGAATAGCCAAGGATATTTTCGGCAGCAGTGCTATAGAGCTGCAGATGGATGCCAATGCTACTATTGCCCAACTAAAAAAGCAATTGGAAGAAAAATATCCAAAGTTGCAAAAACTTGCTTCTTACCTTGTAGCGGTGAACGAAACGTATGCATCAAATGATACAATTCTTAACGCTGAAGATGAAATTGCCATTATACCACCGGTAAGCGGGGGCTAAATTTTGCAGCATGACAGATATAAGGATAACAACTGAGGCAATAAATGTGCAGCAATGCATAGAAATGGTCATGTCTCCTGAGTGTGGTGGGATAGATGTGTTCATAGGAACTGTACGGAATACTACTAAAGGAAAGAAGGTTTTGCGTCTGGAATTTGAAGCCTATGAAAGCATGGCGCTTAAGGAGATGCAGAACATAGCACAGGAAATAATAAGTAAGTGGCAAGTACAAAAAGTTGTCATGCATCATAGAGTTGGAGTATTAGGTGTTGGCGAAGTACCTGTGGTAATTGCGGTTTCTGTTGCACATAGAGCCGCAGCTTTTGACGCCTGCAGGTATGCTATTGATGCGCTAAAACAGCAAGTTCCGATATGGAAAAAAGAAATTTTTGAAGATGGTGAGGTGTGGGTAGCTGCTCATCCGTAAACTACAATAGTTGCCAGGCGTTGATGCCTCCTTCCAGTGATAATACTTTATAATGCGGGGCTATTTTATTGATAAGCTTAACGGCTTCAGCGCTGCGCTTGCCGGAACTACAGTATAAGATAATAGGCCTGTCAGTTGAGAGGGCATTTATATTTAATTCTAATACTGCTAAGGGAATATTATTGCCACCGAGGTTGAATAATTCGTGCTCTTCTTTAGTTCTTACATCTATAAGCTGATAGAGGTTTTTTTCTAAATATTTTTTCAGTTCGAGCGGAACAATAGTGGAAACATTTGTTGTCGGAATGAGGGCGTGAATATTGATTTTTGTAGTATTCCCTAGTTTAATAATGCGACTCTGCAAGATGCGCGCATCAAATATCAGGAGCTTGCCAGCCAGAATTTCCCCTGTACGCGTCAAATATTTAATTACTTCGTTAGCCTGCATACAGCCTATGATGCCAGCCAACGTGGGAATAACACCGCCATCGGCACAATTGGGTAGTTGTGACGCATTGATATCAGGAAAGAGATCGCGATAATTAGGACTATGGGAACCATCATCATTTAAAACATTCCAAACGGCAAGCTGACCTTCGTATTGGTATATAGCTCCATAAACTAATGGCTTGCCTGTAAGACAACAGGCATCATTAAGCAGATATTTCGTTTCAATATTGTCAGTCGCATCGATAACTATATCATAATCAGAAATTATAGATAGTGCGTTGCCGGATGTAAGCCGCTCAATATAAGGGATAATATTTACCTGCCCATTTTGTTCGCGTAATCTTTGCTTTGCTATCAACACTTTAGGCTGACCTATGTCGTTGGAAGTGTATAAGATTTGTCTGTGAAGATTGGTTACAGAAATAACATCATCATCTACTATGCCGAGAGTACCAATGCCAGCGGCTACCAGGTACTGAGCTGCCGGGCAACCTAGACCACCCATGCCTACTATTAATACACTTCCCTGTTGTAAACGGCGTTGGCCAAGCTCGCTAAATCCTGGCAGCGCTATTTGACAGCTGTATCTCCGTAAATCATCCTGCATTAGCGTGCAATAGTTTTATTGCTGATAAGCTGTTGCGCTGTTTCCATTTCCTGTGGCGTATTCACATTCATCAGCGCGGTAGGATCAGGCGGCGTTAATAAATGTATGTCACTATTGATAAGCGCCTTTCGCGGGCATGTTCGTCCTTCAGATAAGAAGGACAACAGAACGGGGTAACTCTGTGGCTCCCAAATAGTAATAAGGGGTTCAGGCAGCCCGTCATGAGGGCTTTGAAAAGTTGTTGCTATTTTAGAAGTATCACGGTGTTCGATCAAATATTGTAACGTAGCTATGTCGAGCAGAGGAAGATCGCAGGCAGTAATAAGCCAGGCGACGTCGGGCTGAAATTTGAATGCGGATAATATAGCGCCGTAGGGACCAAGGTCTGTATAGGCATCCTCCAGCGTATTATAGCTATTGTCCAATTGATCTTTCTGACCTGGGCGACAAGAGATATAAACATTGTTGCAAAGCTGAGAAAGCATGTCTGCCATAGTATAACATTGTGCTTTACCATGCCACGTTATCATGCTTTTATCCTGGCCCATACGACTGCTTTTGCCTCCAGCTAATACAAGGCCATTTAGTACGCTATTGTTATTACGCTCTGCTAAAATCATGCTTGCCCCCAGTCTTTGACATCAGTTTTGTTTCCTTAATAACTATATCATGGCTTAACGCTTTACACATATCATATACCGTTAGCGCAGCAATTGAAGCGCCTACAAGGGCTTCCATTTCAACGCCTGTCTTAGCGGTAATGCTTGCAGTGCAATCTATCACAAGTTCATTTTGCGCATTTAACTGAATATTGAGGTTGCAGTTGTCGAGACCCAGGGGATGGCAAAGAGGAATTAACTCACCGGTTTTTTTTGCTGCCATAATGCCCGCAATAATCGCGGTTTGCATTACCGAGCCCTTCTTTGTTTGAATATCGTTATCGGTGAATTTTTGTAACACCTCGATAGGAAGAGATACAATACTCCTGGCAGTTGCGGTACGATGAGATATTTGCTTGTCGCTTACATCTACCATTACTGCACGTCCTTTTTCATCTATATGGGAAAAATCAGTCATGATTGCGATTAATGTTTACATGAAAATATTTTTGAAAGGCCATATCCTGAAAACCTCACCCTTATTAAAGTTAGTCCGTTCCAGCGGAAGTTCCATAAAGGCATCTGTTTCCAACAGATTTGCTAAATCGCCGGAACCATTTCCTTCTACCGGGTTAGCCAGTAATTGAGCTTTATCGCTTAACTGTAACTTTACCTGGAGAAAATATTGTAATGCAGGACTAAAATTAAAGTCCCCATTTAGTATAGCATACTTAGGCAGAACATCCAGCCCTAATGATGTGTGCAGCCAGGGCATAAAATAACGATGCAGGCACATAAAAGTGGAAACAGGATTGCCGGGAAATGCAAATACTAATGTTCCAGTTGGATGAGCGCCAAACCAAAATGGCTTACCGGGGCGCTGCTGTACCTTATGAAAAAGCTTTTTCACAGATAGTTCTTCGAGGGCTGCCGGCACGTAGTCGAATTTGCCCATAGATATACCTCCCGATAGAATGATTACATCATAATTTGCAATACAATCTTTCAATTCTGTTTTTGTTTTCTCTATATCATCTGGAATATGAAGCAGGTCGGCATGGGCGCCATATCGCTCAAGCGTAGCTTTTATAGTGAGGCTATTGGAACTTCTTATCTGAAAAGGAAGTGGTTGGGTATCGATGCTCACCAATTCATCTCCTGTGGAAATAATAACAATACGTGGCAACTTTTTTACCAATACTGTAGTCTTGCCAACAGTTGCAGCAGTATTCACGGTTGCCGGAGTAATAAGCTGGTGGGCTGTTATTAATGTTTCACCCTGCGTTTTATCCTTTCCCTTGTAGTGTATATTCTGTCCCTTTGTTATTGCTTTTGTATCGAGGATTAATGTTGCAATGCCCTCATTAATGCTTAAGTCTTCGTAACGGATGATTGTATCAGTACTTCCAGGTAATGCTGCACCCGTCATTATTTCAACGCATTTATCCTCGTTTGATATTTCTATAGGAGGATCGCCGGCAGCCTGGGTGCCTGTAATCGTAAATTGTGTGATTCCATTCGCAAGACTGCTGTATTTAATAGCGATGCCATCCATCGTTACGCGATTGTATGGTGGCATATCCCGATCAGCAATAATACTTTCAGCTAATACACGGCCTACACTTTGTTGAAGCGGTAGATACTCTGTACCATAATCCCTGGTTTGCTGTAGAATAATATTTTCTGCTTCCTGTACTGTTAGCATCTTATTATTTATCCGCCAATGGCAGCCATTGATTCGTGAAAAATGTTACTGTCAGGTCTTGTTTGCTCGGCTACCCAGCCATCCTTAGCGCGCATGTTCAGGTTTTTTAACAGCGCTTGCTGTATTTCATTGTCAGAAAGATTGCTACGCAGCATATCTCTTATATTCAACACACCTTTATCATAAAGACAAGTTTTTAACATGCCTTGCGGTGTAATGCGTATGCGATTGCAGGTGCCACAAAAGGAGCGGGTATAGGCAGCTATGATACCTACTGTGCCTTTATGTCCAGGTATCTGGTAGTTATAAGAAGTGGAATAGGGTGGGTCCTGCAGTTTCTGTATATCAGGATATCTGTCCTTGATGGTTGTTGATATGCGTACCATATCCCATTGAGGTGCATTATAACTTTCTGATTTACCATTGAAAGGCATTTCTTCTATAAAGCGTACACTTATGGGCAATTCTTTTGTTAACTGTACTAAAGGTATAATGTCCTGGGTATTCTTACCGTCCATTACTACAGCATTTATTTTCACCTCTATATCATGCGTCAATATTTGCTCTAATGTAAGCAAGACATTTTTAAGCTCGTCTCTATAGGTAATTGCCAAGAACCGCTGCCTATCTAAAGTATCGAGACTAAGATTTATGGACCGGATTCCTAATTGCTTAAGTTCAGGTATAAATGGTGCGGTGAGCACACCGTTGGTAGTAATCGTGAGTTCTTGTAAGCCTGGTATTCCTGATAAGTTATACAGGAAAGGCATCAGGTCTTTTCTTACAAAAGGTTCACCTCCTGTTATTCGTATTTTTTCAATACCCATCTTCACCAGCATGGCGCTAAGGTGGGACATTTCCTCGTAGCTCAATAGTTCCTTTCTGCTTAGCCAGTCTAAACCATGTTCCGGCATGCAGTAGAAACAGCGCAGATTGCAGCGATCAGTTACTGCAAGCCTTAAATAGTTTATTGTTCTGCCGTGGTTGTCTATTAGCACTTGTCTTTATTTTTCAGGCGGAACTTGTGTTTATTCCACACTACAAAGTACGTTGTTATTTACATAATAACTTCATCCGACAGACATATGGTTACAACGGATAGTTATTCAAAATAAAAATAATGCCTTTCAACAAGCTGTTTTACCTTTTCGTGCATGTTTGATTCCGATGCCAGCATTATTGGTCTAAATTTATTTAGCTCTGGGGTATAAAAACCTCTTTAAGCATAGGGCTACATTTGCAAACAAATAGATCGCGGCGTGTTTTCACATGCTGCGATTTCATTTATAGATCTCATTAAAAAGGCGACCCGGTAGGCCGCCTTTGCTTATAGATATTATTTTTTATTACCTTACCAGTGTGAAATCACCTTTTTCTTCTATTGTTTTGCCATTGCAATCGTAACTTAAGTAATAGAAGTAGGTACCAATATCCTGCGGAACGCCACCGAATTTGCCATCCCATCCATTAGATTCTACATTGCTCAGGTACACTGTTTGCCCATAGCGGTTGACTATCTGGAACATCTTCAGCTTATGATGCCCGATGGTAATTGGACGGAACAGATCATTTCTGCCATCCCCATTAGGACTGAATGCGCTTGGCAATACAACCTGACAACAATTATTAGGATTTATGTAAACGCTATCTGTAGCATGGCAATCATATTGATCTCTTACAGTCAAATAAATGTTGCCTGCAAATGGTATCAGTATCCTTACTTTATTAGCAGTTTTATTTACCACATCCCGCGACGGAGCCCAGATATATTTGTATAAATCATTGGTGGTAACTGCCGAGAAAATAACTGTGTCCCCTATGCATATTGACTTATCCATGTTAACTATTGCTGCATTAGGCAGATTATGCACTGTTACAGTATCATAATATGGATTCTGCGTACACTGTGTATAATCAACTGTAAGGGCTACCACTTTAACGCCAGGTGTGTTGTACCAGGCGTATGCATGTCCAGTCTTTAATCCTGAGGCAGTAACTGTGAAGTTACCACCATTGCCAAAGTTCCACTCAAAGCTGTCTGCATTCGGCAAGCTATAGTCAGAGGCGGCAACCAGTACAGTATCATAAATACATATATCCTTTGGCATATCGAAATGTACAGGTGGTGCAGATATGACCGGAATGGTAATTGCAGTATAGGAAGAGCATTGCCTGTAGTGTAAACTTAATGTAACTACTCTGGTACTCAAGCTATCCCAGCGTATCGTATATGGCCCTACGGATGTATCGCCCGGATCGCCGCTCAGCTGAACACCATGATCAAATGTCCATTTAAAGGTCGTTCCCGGATTTGCTACACCATCGAAAGTAAAGTCCATTGGTGAGCCTGCGCAGGCAGCGGGACGCGAAGGTGCAATGCTGGCAACCACCTGGTTAATATGTACTGTAGTGGTAGTTTTTAATGCAGGGCAACCAATGATTGAATCCAGAACATAATATTCGCCGGAATCAGGCGCCTGGATATTTGGCCTAATAGCATTCAGATCATTACTCATAAACCCATTGGGACCATGCCAGGTGATAATTGCCGCGCTCGTGTCCGTCGGAACGGCATGAAGTTGCAGCGTCTCTCCAAGACAAAGCGGACCATTGTTGCTGAGTATTGGTTGAGGCGGAATATATGATTTTAGGTAGATTAACTGGGTGTCGTTGGCACAAGAAGGAGAGACTCCTATAGCTCTGACAATTGTGACATCCGTATCTACCTCAACGCGAGTAGTAATCCCTGCAGAATCTAAAACCGTGTTCCCGGTAGGGGAATCCCATTTCCATTTCAAGCCAGTACCATTTACAACATTTACGGTTACAGTACTGTTAGCACAAACTAATGCAGTATCGCCAGACGTATGAGAACTGGAGTCACGCGCCGCTTTCCAGCGAGGACGGGTAGATTCGAATGCTGAATCAAGATCGCCAATTCTTAGTACGTATGCATAAGCAAAGGTGATACTATCATTGGGCTGTATATCTCCCAGCTTGAAAACAAGCCCAATACCTTCATCATTTGTGTCTACCCCATGATATTGGTAATGGGTGGTATCTATATAATGTTCTACACCATACATGGTATCTAAGTGTCCCCAATCTGGTGAAAGGCTACCATGCACAATAAAACATTTAGCGCGACAGTCAAGGGTGCCGAGGCCCAAAAACGCGATAGGGCCACTTGGACCTGTAGCAGAAACTAAGGTGCGATTTTGCGCATTGGGTAGTTGGTACTCAATGCTATTGTCTGTTGTGTAACCTGCACCACCGGTTTCGTCCACATCATTATCCGGGTCTACTGTTCGTAAATAATATACATTATGGCGTACAGCACGACCGGTGTTAACCATAGAAATAAATACCGTAAAGAATACCTTACTTGTATCGAGCACTGTTGTCTGCGTAATGATAACGCTGTCCATTTTGCCTTGCCATACCCCTGTGATTTTATTGCCAGATGTATAATAAGAAATATTTTTACCAGTAAGTTTACCAGCAGGTTTATATGGAATTCCACTACCACATGCGTCGTAGCCACCACCATTAAAGGCTTTAATCATAGTGCCATTTATCTGAACAGCCCAGCCTTCTTGCGGATCACCCGGCAAGAAATAATCGCCGATAAACGGCGGTGTACCTACTGTCCATCCGTCCTTATCCGGATCTGCTACGAAGCCAAGGTTGCCGTTAGGGCAAGTACTGATCGATGGAGAGCAGACATTAGCTACCGGTGCAGCTGATGGTGTGGGGTGAAAGCCCAAAGGGGCAGCAACACTGGAGCCATAGGCACCATTAGTGTTAATACCCACTTCAATGTAAGGCCCCTTGAGAAATATATTGCAACTATCTAGCTGCGCCTGCACAGTATTTGCGAGTAGCAGTAAAAGGGAGCCAATAAAAAACTTAATAAGGTTGAGGTGCTTCATTTATACGTTATTTATGGGATAAGGAGAATATTAATTTGACTTGGTAAATGGAATACTATGAAGTTTGATGCCTGCGGCGTCATAAATATCTACATTGTAGTCACCAGGACGCAATGCTGCTATATTAAATTCCTTTTCGTAACGGTAATCTTCCGATTGTGGCTTCCAGGTTAGAACTGTTTTATTGCTGCTATTGGTAATCTTTACACTCATCATTCGGGGATACGGTGTATTCAGCGCTAAGTTCAGCACTTTTGAAAAGGGAGCAGGAAAAAGATAGTAATTGACGTTAATTTGCTCGTCGCCCTTCACTGTATGCTGATGTATAAAGAAGCGACCTGTAACTCTGGATAGATCGTAATTCTGATTACGCGTTTGTGCCTGTGCCGTAAAAGAGAAAACGATTGCCGACAGGATCAATAGCTTTTTCATGGTAAAGTTTTCTTAAAGTTACTGATTTAATATAAAAGTAAAGCGGATATTAAATATGGTTTAAATTTGCCAAGCCTGACTTTACTTTTGGTTATTATAAGGCATTTTTATTTTAATTAATAATTAAAAAAGCAGGAAGCAATTCATTGTGAATCGCTTCCTGCTTTTTGTATAGCAAGGAGATATTACCTAATCAGTGTAAGGTCCCCCTTCTTTTCTATGGTTTTTCCATTACAATCATAGTTAAGATAGTAATAATAAACGCCTATGTCTTGCGGCACGCCTGCAAATTTACCATCCCATCCATTGGATTCTATATTGCTGATATAGACAGTTTGACCATAACGGTTTACAATTCTGAATGCCCTTATTTTATGATGCCCGATAGTAATAGGACGGAACAAGTCGTTCCTGCCATCACCGTTAGGTGTAAACGCACTTGGCAATTCAATATCACAACAATGATCAGGGTTAATATACATACTATCTATTGAATGGCAGTTGTATTGATCTCTTACTGTAAGATATACATTTCCTGCAAACGGTATGATCATTCTACCAGTATTTACCCCATTTCCAGATTGACCCATATAGTCTTTTGACGGTGACCATATGTACCTGTATTTATCCCCATATTGGGCTGTAAAAATTACAGTATCACCTATGCACACGGAACTTTCATTTGTACCTGTTATTCTTGCATCAGGTAAGTTGTGAACAGTTACAGTATCGTAATACGGGTTTTGAGTGCAAGTAGTGTAGTCTATAGTGAGCGCCACTATTTTTATGCCTGGTGTATTATAGTAAGCATACACGTGACCATTTTTTAGTCCTGCAGCCGATGCCGAAAAGTTTCCCCCATTGTCAAAGCTCCATTCAAAACTATCAGCATTTGGCAAGCTGTAGTCTGATGTAGCCACAAGCACGGTGTCATACAGGCATATATCCTTCGGCATATCGAAGTGAACTGGTGGAGCTGCAATAACCGGTACTGTAAGCGTTGTGTATGAGACACATCGCCAGTTCTGTACCTTTAATGTAACTATCCTATTGCCAACGCTATCCCAACGAATAGTGTAGGGCCCCTGTGCTGAATCCCCAGGATCACCACTTAGCTGAACACCATGATCAAACGTCCATAAATAATGTGTACCTGAGTCATTTGCAACACCGTTAAATGCAAAGGTCATAGGAGCGCCAACGCAGGCGCCAGGTCTTGATGGATCTATACTAGCGACTACGGGATCGATAATTACTCTTGTTTTACTTATT
>JBQCEX010000560.1:0-2259 GCA_051959855.1 Flavipsychrobacter sp.
TTGAAATCGCCCAATGGCAGATAGCTGAACTTGCGGCTGGTGTCTACCACTTTAAGGGGACAGTAATCGAAAGCTACCGCTTTGGCCATGCCTACCCCTTTCTTGATCATATCTGTCATGTAGCCGGTAAGGTAGCGGTGGCCGGAAACATCCTCTACCTCTATCTTTTTAATTCTGATGATCTCATGCGTAACAGAATCGCGTACGCATGCGGGCTCTACCACATGCCAGCAAGTGAGCAGCCAGCCATCGGAAGTGACAAAGAAGCCTGTGCCGCTAGCCTGGCCCTCGATAAGGATACGCACTACACTTGCCTTTAGCTTTTTTACCCGTTCGGCACCTAAGGACTGGGCATGAGCAAGAGCAGGTAATAGGAGCAGCAGGAATAGAGCAAGGCGCTTCATTGGGCAGATATTTGGTGCAATATACAAGATGGACGTAAAGTGATTCGGTATTATTTATTTTGATTTAAAAAGAGTAATTATTCTAGTTATTTGCCGTTTCAGATCATTGTCGAATCCAGGTTCAGCCAACTTTGCTTCGATAAAGTTTATTAATTCTGTTATTTCGGAAAGTAAACTGGAATTGCTAAGCCAGAAAATATGGTCGATAGATAGAAGGGCATTTAGTAGATCCCCATTGTAAAAGCTCGCTTCAACAAATGGATCTGTTTTAAGTATATTAATTGCTATCGGAACTAAATATTGTAAGCCAATTTGTTGGCCAAGTAGGATACGCACATCTCCTATATTTAACTCAGATAGCTTAATTTTTCTTAATTGATGAATAGTTCTCACGAGATTACTTGATTCTTTTGGAGCATCTCCCCAATTTGAATTCTCTAATTGCTCTAATGTCTTTTGAAGGAAAATTTCAGATTTCTTTTTTACACCCATAAAACAAATTGTGATTAACATATGAAGTTATTCATTCTACCAAATTGAATCTCTTTTCAGTACATTTACCAGCACACAATTGACCAACAAATATGAACAAAAAGTTCATCGGCGTAATAGCCGCATCAATACTGTTTGCTGCCTGCGGACAGCATGGAGAGCAAGCTGCCAAGGCAGATATACTGAAAGCAGACCTGGACACAACCGTGAGCCCTGCAGAAGATTTCTTTGACTATGCCAACGGCGGCTGGATGAAAAAAAATCCTATACCTGCAGATGAAACAAGCTGGGGCATAGCCCAACTGGTGCAGCAGGAACTGTATAACAGACTGCTGCATATAAATGAAGATGCTGCAGGCAAACATGCCAAGAGTGGGGTGACACAGCAGATAGGCGACTTCTGGGCAACAGCTATGGACACTGTGGCCATAGAAAAGGCCGGAATAGAACCGCTGAAAGCAGAGCTGGCTAAAATAAATGCGCTGCAAACACCTAAAGACGTGATGACGCAGGCAGTGCATATGCACACCTATGGCGTAGGCGTATTCTTTGACGAAGGCGTATCGCAGGACTCAAAAAACAGCGATGCCGAAGCCTACTATATGACCCAGGGTGGCATAGGGTTGCCTAATAGAGATTACTATTTTAATACTGATCCGCGCACAACCAAGATACGTGAAGCATACCCACACTACGTGGCTACCATGTTTAAGCTGATGGGTGTGGACAGTAATGAGGCCAATAAAAAGGCTGCTGCTGTAGTAGCACTGGAAGCAAAGCTGGCAGGGGCGAGCCGCAAACTGGAGGCACTGCGTGACCCATATGCCAACTATAATAAAATGGCTATCTCCGCATTGCCGAAACTATCGCCTAATATAGATTGGTCCACTTACCTGAAGGAAATAGGTGTGGCGCATGTGGACAGTGTGATCATAGGACAGCCGGAGTTTTATAAAGAGCTAGACAAGGTAATAAGCAGCGAAAATATACAGACACTGAAGGACTATATGGCCTTTGACCTGGTGCGCACTTTTGCACCGTACATGAGCAAGCCATTCGTTGATGCCAATTTTGAATTTTACAGCGGCATCATACGTGGTGCGAAGCAGCAACGTCCGCGCTGGAAACGTGTACTGGATGCCGAAGAACATGCTATGGGCGAGGCGCTGGGACAGCTGTTTGCCAAAGAATACTTTAATGAAAAAGCCAAGAAGCGCTATGAAGATATAGTAGAAAATGTGCGCAGCGCATACAAAGCACGCATGGAAAAGCTGACCTGGATGAGCGACAGCACCAAGCAGCGGGCCTATGTCAAGCTGGCGACGCTCAAGAAGAAGGTGGGGTATCCCGACAAGTGGAAGGA
>JBQCEX010000561.1:0-11781 GCA_051959855.1 Flavipsychrobacter sp.
AATTTATATATGAATAGAGTACTTTCTTCATTATTGGCCGTTCTGGGAATAGCAATTTTTTTCAGCAGTTGTAGCCAAAATTCACCTGAACCTGTTGCTAAAAAATGGCTGACCAGTTTTTATCACATGGACTATGAAACAGCGAAGTCCGTATCAACTGATGAAACTAAAAAGGTAATTGCTATGTTCCAGCAGCTGGCTGTAAACAGCTCGGATTCAGACAAAGAGCAACTGAAGAGAATAAAGGTTGAAATAAAGACCGTAAAAACAGAGGGCGACAAATCCACAGTTACTTATGTAACTTCTGATAATCCTAAAGATCAAACCATACACCTGGTCAAACAAAATGGTAAATGGCTGGTACAGTGGACTAAGCAAGATCAAATGGCTGGTGAAGAAAATGGTGGCGACGTGCAGCCTGCTGATAGCACTGCTGTAGATACTGCACTGCCTGCACCCAATACTCCTGTAGCTCCGACGGATAGTCCCGCGGCGAAGTAATTTAGCTAACAATATTAGACAAGGCTACCTAATTGGTAGCCTTTCTTTTTTATCTTTAAAGCTGATATGACGCTTAACTATATCTGGATAGCATTTTTTCTTATCGGGTTTACTGTTGCTGTTTGCAAAGCCATATTCATGGGGCAAACGCAGCTATTGTCTGATATGATGACAGGGCTATTTGATAGTGCCAAATCCGGATTTGAAATATCCCTGGGTTTAACCGGGGTGATGACCATGTGGCTGGGAATTATGAAAATAGGTGAACGCGCGGGAGTAATTCGTGTATTTGCTAAAGCAGTATCTCCGTTGTTTCGCACATTGCTAAGAGGGATACCTAAAGATAGTCCTGCTTATGGCAGTGTAATGATGAATCTTTCGGCTACTATGCTGGGACTTGATAATGCGGCTACACCTTTAGGATTGAAAGCAATGGACGAGCTACAGGAGCTGAACCCTCAAAAGGATACGGCCAGCGATGCACAGATCATGTTTCTTGTGCTAAATACAGCAGGGATTACGCTTATCCCTACTTCAGTTATTGCTATTAGACAGACAATAGCCATGCAACAGCATGTAACTAACTTTAATGCTGCAGATATCTTTTTGCCTACTCTTATAGCCACCTTTATTGCATTTATCTCAGGTATGATAGTAGTAGCCGCTTACCAGCGAATCAACCTGTTTCGTTTACCTGTGCTTATTTTTATCGGTGGCTTTTGCGCGCTCATTGCTTTGCTGCATTACTCCTTATCTCAACTGCCTGCTGATAAAATGAATCAGACCATGGGCGCAATTGGCAGCGGTGTTATTCTTACGATAATTGTATTATTCATTACCGCCGGGCTCGTAAAACGCCAGCATGTATATGATAATTTCATCGAAGGCGCTAAGGAGGGATTTAATGTGGCTGTACGTATTATTCCTTACTTAGTGGCCATGTTAATGGCCATAAGTGTATTCCGCACGTCCGGCTGTATGGCTTACCTGGTAAACGGCATCGCCTACCTGGTAGCCCTATGCGGACTGAATACCGATTTTGTCCCTACATTGCCTATTGCATTTATGAAGCCACTAAGCGGTAGCGGGGCACGTGGATTAATGGTGGATGTGATGAATACATATGGGGTAGCCTCCTTTCAGGGAAAACTGGCTGCTATTATACAAGGATCTACAGAAACAACCTTTTATGTATTGGCAGTATACTTCGGCAGCGTGCAAATAAAAAACACAAGACATGCATTGGCATGTGGATTAATAGCAGACTTTGTAGGCTTGCTTGCTGCCATAATAGTAGGCTATATATTCTTTAAAACTTAGGTAGTTTGCTTGTTGATAAAGCGAGGTAATTCAGGCGCCTCATATTGATCCATCTGTTCCAGCAGATCATCAATAGAATCGCTCATCAGTAGAATTTTACTTACGTCTTCAGCCAGGAAGCCTTCGCGAACCATACTATCCATAAATGCCTGGAACGCTTCGTAATAACCAAGAACATTGAGTAAGCCAATAGGTTTATGATGCAGGCCCAGTTGCGCCCATGTAAGCATTTCAAAGAGCTCATCCATTGTACCCCATCCCCCAGGCAGTGTTATGACGCCGTTACTTAGCTCATGCATTTTTATTTTCCGCTCATGCATCGTGTTTACAAGCACTAATTCTGTAAGGCCTTCATGCGTAACTTCTTTTGTTTGCAGAAAGTCAGGAATTACGCCGATTACTTGTCCTCCATTTGATAATGCGCCATCGGCCAAAGCGCCCATCAGGCCCACCTTTGCGCCGCCGTATATAATACGTATATTTTTAGCGGCAAGTGTAGCTCCAAGTTCATAGGCAATTTCCCGGTATTGTTCCAGATATCCTTCGCTGGCACCGCAAAAAACAGCAATACTTCTCATGGCAATAAAAAGTTTCCATCAAAAGTAATCGATAGAAGCCTTAAACAAGATTTTTATAATTAAAGAAAAGCTAATTAGGTATTGCAGCTGCTACCTTTTCGAATTCTGCAACTACCGTTTTTATGGCTGCAACCAGAACGGAATGTTTGGTGCCTGAAGGTATTTCACTGGCAACCACAGTCTTCGTTACGGGCAAATTATTTCTGTATTGCTGAAAGCCTGTGGCTACGTCGTCCCAATTAAAAGTAAGTACGAAGGCCATGTATAATATTACTGACCAGAGTAAAGATTTTCCAACGAAAGAGACTCTTTTTAACAATCGTGCTTTCATAGACAATCGATTTTAGATAGAATTATAGGATAAAATTACATCTGAAACTTATTCCCTTTTATCCCCCTTTTGGGGGGATCGAATAAGTTTCATTTCTACAAATATAATAATTTAATGTAAATGAGTTATTATACCCGCATGCATTTGAATGTTAAACTGGTACTATCTCCATTTTTCGAATACAAGTAAGGGTCTATAGCATGTTTTGGTTAATTTGCGGATCATGAATATGCGATTACTGTATTTATTCTTGTTCCTGGTAGTTTCCGGTACTGCTTATTCGCGTGGTTTCGATCCGGCCAGGTATTGTGCAGATTCAAAAAGAAAGGTGGCGCTAAAAACTACCACACTCTCTGATACCAGGGAAAATAATTACGATATAAAATACCTGAAGTTTAACCTGAACCTTAACAGCATCTCGACAGTAGTAGGCGGAGATGTAATAACATATGCACAAGTTGCGGCTACAACCTTAAGTAGTTACGTATTTGAGCTAAATAGTGTTTTGACAATAGATTCGTTGAAAATAAACGGCGTATTAAGCAGCGTAAGCACTACGGGAAATGTGCGTAAAGTTAGCATCAGCCCTGTTTTAACTGCCGGCAGCTTTTTCACTGCCCAGGTTTATTATCATGGTACGTCACCTGTTGGGACGGGATTTTTTACGCAGGGACTTAACACCGCTGTGCTTACATCGGGTACGCATATTATGTATAGCTGCAGTGATCCGGATTGGGCGCTTGATTGGTGGCCCTGCAAGCAGTCTATAACAGATAAGATCGATTCGGTAGATATGTGGGTGACTGTGCCAGATAGTGTAAAGGTGGGCAGTAATGGTTTGTTACAATCAATTAACATGGTAGCGCCTGGTTTTGCTCAGTATAAATGGAAAACTCGTTATCCGATAGACTATTACCTCATCTCTGTGGCTATAGCACCCTATGTTGACTTGTCTTCATATATGCATTTTACAGGCAGCACAGACTCTATGCTGATACAGCAATACTTTTACGATACAGCAAGCTTCCTGCCCCTGTACAGGGAAAATTTTGACAGCACAGCTTTAATGGTAGATTACTTCTCTAAGCTCTATGGACGTTACCCTTTCTATAAAGAGAAATATGGTCATTGTTTTACTAATCTCGGCGGGGGAATGGAACACCAGACTATGACAACCATGGGTGAAACGCAAACGGTATTAATAGCGCATGAACTTTGTCACCAATGGTTTGGTGATTGTGTAACCTATGCAAGCTGGAAAGATATTTGGCTTAGTGAGGGCTTTGCCTCATATAACGAACAGTTGTACCTGGAACATTTCTGGAGCTCTGCTGCTGTCAACAACTATCGCACATTACGTTATAATTCCATAATGGGTTTTCCTGATGGTAGTGTTTACCTCAATGATACGGATACCACGAATGTTACACGGATATTCGATACAAGGCTTACTTACTATAAAGGAGCCGCAGTAGCGCATATGCTTCGTTTCATGGCTCCAAATGATACTGTATTCTTTAAGGGCTTGCAGGAATATCAAAAGAGATATGCCTTTAAGGCAGCAACTACAGATAGTCTGAAAAACATAATGGAAGGAGTGTACGGTATTCAACTTGATACTTTTTTCAATCAATGGATTTATGGACAAGGTTACCCTACTTATACTGCAAAATGGAACCAGGTAGGTAATGTGGTGTATGTTCAGCTATCACAGACTACTTCGATGCCTTCATCAGTTAGCTGCTTTAGTACACCATTAGAAATACAATTAAAATCTGCTGCGGGAGATACGGTAGTAAAAATATATAATGATCAGAATACCCAGTTATACAGCTTTAACTGGGATAGAAAAATGTCGGGATTAACCATTGACCCAAACAACTGGCTTTTGAATAAAGTAGGTATTATTTCACACGATGCTTCGTTGAATGTAAACTCGCTTGATGATATTGATAAAGTACAGGTTTATCCAAATCCATCTAAAGATAACTGGGAATTAACTGGGGTGCCTGCAGGCCTTTCTCTCACATTGTTAAATGCTGATGGCCAGGTGATATGGCAGGGCAAAAGCCAGACTGACTCAACAAAGATATCAGGCGCACGTCTTGCTGCCGGCAATTATTTTCTGAAATTTGCAACTAACACCAGCAGTAAAACAATAAAGCTGGTGCATTGGTAAAGATTATTACTTCATGGATATACACGCGCTTGTAAATGAAATTGCCAGCAAGCCACTGGCATCGTTGGCTATTATTCTTAACCTGGTATTGATAGAAAGCCTACTGTCAGTAGATAATGCAGCTGTAATTGCTACTATGGTTCTGGACCTTTCAAAAAAGGATAGAGCAAAGGCATTGAGTTATGGTATAGTGGGTGCTTACATATTTAGAGGTTTGTGCCTGCTGTTTGCAACTTTCCTGATACAGATATGGTGGCTTAAGCCACTGGGCGGCTTTTATCTCGTTTACCTTTTTGTAAAGTATTTTATCGACAAAGCGAAGCACAAGCAGGCAGACAAAGAAGTAAAGAAAGAAGAAAGCGGCTTTTATAAGGCTGTAATTAAAGTAGTCGGGCCATTTTGGGCAACTGTATTACTGGTTGAAGTAATGGACCTTGCATTTTCAATTGATAATGTATTTGCCGCAGTAGCTTTTACTAATAATATTGTTTTGGTTTGGATAGGTGTTTTTATTGGGATACTGGCGATGCGTATAGTTGCCAACGTATTTGTGAAGCTGATGGAAAAATTTCCCTTCCTGGAAACGGCAGCCTTTATAGTGCTAGGTGTTTTGGGCCTTAAACTTTCGGCTTCGATTTACGAGCATTTTTATCCCGATTCAGGATTTTCAAAATTTATGTCGGGGCATGAAGCTGATTGGATGACGTCTGCACTCACCGTTGCTATATTTCTTGTTCCAATATTAAGCTCGCTGCTCTTTAATGTACCCAGGCGACATGCAGTAACAAGCAATGAAGAGAATTAATTGGCTACTAACAGGTGCGATTACCAGTTAGGATATACGTTATTCCAGGTAGATTTCCCTTGTTGGCCTATGCCCATTAGCTTGTTTAAAGCCATACTAATGCCAAACTCGTTGTAAGCTCCACCGGTATAATAATAAGACCGGCCGTAGTGTATCTGGAATTTATTAAGCTTTACCTCTGCACCAAAGTTAAAGCCTGCCATGCCAGGGTGGTCTGTAAGTGCCAATTCAGCGCGTTGTAAATGGTTATATGCTACCGTAAGCACCAGTCTCTGGCCAAGGGTTAACTCTGCACCGAAAATAAAATGGCGGAAGAGGATGTCAGCGAAATATCCTTTCGTGCTGCTGGTATTTTTGTTGGTATCTGTAGAGCCGAAAATACTGCTTTGAGTGATATCTGCAGGGTTGTTATATCGTATGTTCCACTCATACAAATGGTGCACTGTAGCAAATAAACGAAGCGGCAAATGTTTAAATTCTTTTGATACGCCTAGTTGCAAATCGAAGGGTAATGGCTCTGTATTGCCCGCTGTATAATTCCGTATCATTACCCCCATATTCTTAGCAGTAGCGCCAAAGTCTATGAGGTTTGCAGTGTCTATATAGTTAATGCCTACATCGCACAGCAAAGCTTTTGCAGAATAATCATATAGAGTAGAGCTGGCAAACTTCAGGTCTGCACCATAGCGCCAGCGTTCCTCATAGCTGCGGGATGCGCCAACTGTAACGGCATATTCACCTGCATGAAAATTTCCATATTGGTTGCCGAGATTATCAGTTTCAGTAAAGGTGCCGTAATTGACACTTTGTACGCCAAGCAGGAATGCGGTATTTAGTTTCGGTACATAATAACCATAGCTAAGATTTGCAATGCCAATACCTGCATAAAAGGCGTTATAATTTAACTCCAGCTCATTATGCAAGCCCGGGCGCATAAGCGCAGGGTTTTGCAGTGCAAATGATATGTCATCATCCGGATTAGCGACATTTATACCACCCAAAGCAGACACATGAGGTGAGTTAAACAGTCTGAGAAAATCCATAGCATATTGTCCGCCAGTAACCTGTGCCCTGGCTGAGCAATAACTGAGGCTAAGAATTACAAAAGCCAATCTAAAAATGCCGCGTACATGCATATAGGAGAAATATAAGTGCTATTGAAAACGCTATAGCAGCTAAAATATTGCCAACAAACTAAAAAAGCCTATCCATTTGAGCTTTCGGTGGCCAACTTCTGTATTTCTTCTACTATAAGATGACTTACACCAGTATTTGAAAAACCGCCATCATGGAACAAATTCTGCATAGTTACCATGCGGGTATAATCGCTGAACAGTAAAGCGCAGAATTTAGCGCAGTCCTCAGCACTGGCATTGCCAAGCGGAGACATTTTCTCGGCATAGTTATAAAATACATCAAAGCCAGAAACGCCAGAACCTGCTGTAGTTACAGTAGGGGACTGAGATACGGTATTTACACGTACTTTCTTGGCAAAACCATAATGATAACCGAAACTGCGTGCAATGCTTTCTAACAGCGCCTTGGCATCAGCCATGTCATTATAACCAGGGAATGTGCGCTGAGCTGCTATATAGCTAAGGCCCACAACAGAAGCCCATTCATTTAATGCATCCAGCTTCATAGCAGTTTGTAATACCCTATGAAGTGATAGTGCAGAAATATCCAGTGTCTTGTGGAAATTATCGTAGTTAGTATCAGTATATTCTATGTTCTTACGAACATTTGGAGACATGCCAATGGAATGCAGGATAAAATCAAGCTTACCGCCCATTGCTTCCATACTTTGGTTCATTAGTGCTTCAAGATCAGTAAGAGAAGTGGCATCTGCTGCTATGACCTGGGCATTGCATTCCTTTGCCAGTTCATTGATTTTGCCCATGCGCAAAGCGATAGGGGCGTTTGTAAGTACAATTTGTGCGCCCTCTGCTACGGCTTGCTGAGCTGCCTTCCATGCAATAGAACGCTCATCCAGTGCTCCGAATATAATACCTTTTTTCCCTTTTAACAGTTGATGTGCCATGAACCAGTTGCTTTAAAATAAGGCTGTAAAAGTAGAAAAAATATGATAATTAGCTCCCGGGGACTTAATACCGGACGATTATCTCAACCCTTCGGTTCTTCGACATATTTTCTTCTCCATCGTTTGGCACTATAGGATTGGCTTCGCCCCAGCCCTGGGAATATATTTGTCCTTCCTCTATACCCAGCATCATAAGGTCTTCTTTTACCAGCCCGGCGCGTTGATATGATAAACCTTCATTTATCATTGGGGTGCCGGAATTATCAGTATAGCCATTCACGAAAACTTTAATATTCGCTACTTGTGGCATCCATGGTTCAATAGCATTCTTGATGTTTGCAATGTCAGTATCAGAAAGCTTGTAACTATTTTTAGGAAAATGAACCGTGAAAATAAGCGTATCAGAAACTGGCTTCTCATAATCATTTGGCAATAAGCTCATAGTATGCTGATAGGACCTTTGAAGGAACTCTTCAGAAAATGAAATCGTATCTTCCCTATCCTGATAGCTTATATGGTCAGCCCCAAAAATATATTTTCCATTTACCGGCAAGGTGATCATAAAGCTTCCATCACCCCTGTTAGACATAAAATGGTATAACGTATCCCCTTTTATAGCATCACTAACATAAATGCTTGATGAGGTGAGTCTTTCCTTGGTCAAACTGTCATATACATATCCCTTTACATAGCCAACAGGTGTAGGTTGCAGCTTGTCCGGCAAATGCATTTCATACATATCATAGTTGCCTGCAAGACTATCCCGGTCTGACGCAAAATAGAGTTTCTGGCCGTCAATAGTAACCGACTCACTCATCTCGTCATAAGGTGTATTGATTGGATAACCCATATTCACAGGTGTTGCCCAGGTTGTATCACCGGTACGCTTTGCCATATAAAGATCGCTGCCGCCCATGCCTTCGCGACCGTCGCTGGCAAAATAAAGTGTCTTATTATCTATATGCAGGAAAGGTGCAGTTTCATTACCCACCGTATTGATAGTAGGCCCCAGATTGCGTGGTTCCTGCCATAAGCCATTTTCAAAGCTGGAAACCCATATATCCATCCCTCCATAGCCGCCTGGGCGATTGCTGACAAAGTAGAGTTCACGATTGTCGGCAGAGAGGCATGCCATGCCTTCATAATCCGGTGTGTTAATAGTGGCTCCAAAGCTTTGCGGCACCGACCATATGCTGTCTGTACGATAAGCCATATATAGATCACAGCCACCCTGGGTCCATCCATCCTCACTTCTGTTTTCACAACGGGTAAAAAAGAGATAATGTCCATCGGCTGAAATTGTTTGGCCTATTTCCTGGTCAGGAGTATTAGGTGGGCTGCCCATATTACGTGCTGTGAACCAGCCACCACAGCTATCAGGCACAGCATAATAAAAATCAAGGTCTATATTGTTTACTCTTCGTGTGAAATAAAACGTTTGAGTATCGGCAGATATGAATGGGAATAGTTCTGCATTTTTTGTGTTAACACGTGGTCCCATGTTAAAAGCAGTATCCTTCCATGCATTGCTGATGGCTCTTTGGATAAAGAGCGCCTGAGCAGTTAGCTTTTTATTTTCATGGTCATTGCCACCATTTGCTTCCATACTCAGCGCCTTTAATCCTTCTGTTGGGTCACCGCCATAAATGAGACTGCGTGCAAGCGGTTTGGCAAATGCAGATTTTCCGTTGGGGCAGCTTTTAGAGGCCCTATCGAATATACCAGCAGAGAGGCTAAACTGATGCATATTGAAGTACCATTCACCAAGTGCGCTATAGGCATCAGTATAGGCGCCGTACGCATCAATGGCTTTCTGCATTTCTTTGCAGGCTTTGTCTGTTTCTTTTTTGGCTTTATAGGCCATTGCTTTCATGTAAAGATGGTAAGCCCTTGCAGGAATCTCTTGGGCAGGCGCTGTGAAATATGCCAGTAAACAACAAAGTGAAAGTAGCAGCTTTGTGCGCATGTGCGAAAAATACATAAAAATAATAAGGAGTTAGTGTTCCTCCATAAATCCGATATTTGTAATGTTCAGTTAACAGATATTGACGTGTATGAATACAAGTATAATATGTCCTAATTGTAATACTTCATTCGAGCCTACGGATGCAATAGCTCAGTCGGTGAGAGAGCAAGTACAGCAGGAGTTCAGAGTAAAATGGGTGGAGGCTCAGAAGAAAAAGGAGGAAGAATTTAAGGAAAGGGAGATGCAGATTCAGCAACAGTTGAGGAAAAATATTGCTGAAGAGTTTGACGGGCAGCTTAAGTATTTTCAAAAATTATTAAGCGAACGGGATGAGAAGCTAAAGGCAGCCAGCAGCAAGGAAATGGAACTACTGGAGCTAAAGGATAAGCTAATGGCGCAGGAAAAGGAAATGGAATTGCAGCTGAAAAGAGCAATAATAGAGGAGCGTGCCAAATTGCAGGAGTCATTGCGAAAAGATGAGGAAGAAAGACAGCGCCTGCGTGACCAGGAGTACCAGATGAAAGTGAAGGAATTGGAGAAGCAGCTGGAAGACCAACGCAAGCTGGCTGAAGAGATGAAAAGAAAGGCAGAGCAGGGCAGTATGCAGCTGCAGGGCGAGGTACAGGAACTGGCGCTGGAAGCATTACTCAGAAATACCTTCCCTTTTGATGTTGTAAGCGAAGTGGGCAAGGGGGTGAGAGGCGCTGATTGTATACAAACTGTGCGTAATAATTTTGGGCAAGAGTGCGGTAAGATCATTTATGAAAGTAAGCGCACAAAAGACTTTAGTTTAGAATGGATAGAAAAACTAAAGTCTGATATGCGCAGTCTGGGCGCTGATGTAGCGATCATAGTTACACAGTCTATGCCAAAGGACATGGACTGCTTTGGAGAAAAGGATGGCGTTTGGATATGTAATTTTGGTGAGGTGCGAGCCCTGGCCAATGTAATGCGTGACCTTGTGATCAAGATATATACTGCAACAAAAAATCAGGATAATAAAGGAGACAAAATGACCTTATTGTACAACTACCTGATAAGCCACGAGTTTTCAGGTCAGTGGAGGGCAATTCGGGAAGGATTTATGGCTATGAAAATATCTATACAGAAGGAACGCGACCAGATGGAAAAGTTGTGGAAAGCAAGAGAGAAACAGCTGGAGAAAGTATTGCTGAATGCCGCACACATTAAAGGATCTATAGAAGGTATTGCCGGTATGGAAAGTGTAGATCTTAACCTGATCTCAGATGACCAGAATTATTTGATTGATTAAACAAAAGCTAAGCAGAAATGCCCGCACATTGCGGCATTTCTGCTTAATAAACAAACGGATTAGCTGAAGTAGATGTAAACTCATCCCATACTTCTGCTACAATTGCTCCTGCAGGTTTTATTTCCTTTATTATACTGCTCACCTGGCCAATTTCTAATTCGCCTTCATTCAAATCTCCTTCAAACATGCCATGTTTGGCCCGTGCGCGGCCCAACAGATCCTGCAATTCATCCACACTTGCACAGTTGTTTTCCGCCTCCTGTACCTGTTCGTAAAAATGGTTTTTTATTAATCTTACCGGGGTAAGTTTTTTTAATGTCACAATGGTATCCCCTTCATCCGCATTTATCACTGATTCCTTAAAAGCTAAATGGCTGGATGCTTCTGGGCTGCACACAAAGCGTGAACCCATTTGTACTCCCTCAGCTCCCAAAGCCATCATGGCGTACATAGCACGGCCTGTGGCAATGCCACCTGCTGCAATAAGGGGTATGGTAATAGCCTGGCGCACTGCTGGGATAAGACAAAGGGTAGTTGTCTCTTCTCTGCCATTGTGCCCACCTGCTTCAAAGCCTTCAGCTACTACAGCATCAACATCTGCGTCCTGGCTTTTCTTTGCAAATTTGGCACTAGACACTACATGCACTACTATAATACCTTGTTCTTTTAGTTTGGCCGTCCATGTTTTAGGATTGCCTGCTGAAGTAAAAACAACTGGCACTTTTTCTTCTATTATAATGGCAATATGTTTATCAATATCAGGATACAAAAGCGGTAGGTTTACAGC
>JBQCEX010000562.1:0-4879 GCA_051959855.1 Flavipsychrobacter sp.
TACCGCAACCGGTACTGGCATAACCTATCAATGGCAGGTAAATACCGGTGCAGGATTTATTAACATAACGCCTGCTTCATATTATCATGGCATAAACACATCGACCTTATCTATTACAAATACGTCGGCTACGCTGAACAACTATCAATACAGATGCGTGGTTAGCGGTGTATGTACACCGCAGGCCATATCCGTGTCCGCTACATTGATTGTTAACAGATTGCCGGCCATCATTAGTCAAACGCCTGCTAGTTATATATGTGAAGGTGACAACACTTCATTTAGTGTCGTTGCTACTGGTACAGGCCTTACTTATCAATGGCAGCTGGATAATGGTGCTGGTGGTGTAAACCTTACTAATGGAACATTGTATAGCGGTGTTAATACTCCTACACTTACTATCACTAATGCAGCTTCGTCCATGACAAATCAGCTTTATCGTTGCATAGTTTCTGGTACGTGCACACCGCCTGCTATTAGTGCGGACGCTACTTTAAAAGTATATAGCCATCCACGGCTAATACAAGATTTGACAGACCTCACTGGTTGTGAAAACGGCAGTGTAAGATTTATGGTAGACGCCAAAGGCGATAACATTGTTTATCAGTGGCAGGTTAATGACGGTACAGGCTTCGTTAATGTTCCGACCATAAGCACGTATAGCGGTGCAAATACGCGTATATTAAACGTTAGCGGTATTATGAAATCAATGGCAAATTATCAATACCGCTGTATAGTTTCAGGTATGTGTTCTCCTTCAGTAACTTCATCTACAGGCACACTCACTGTAGACACTCTGCCTGTGGTTGTTTCAAATCCCGTTGATGTTACAATATGTGAAGGGAATAATACAACATTTACAGCAGCGGGTACCGGTACTGGCTTGCGATATGTATGGCAAATAGATATGGGTAGCGGATTCACTAATCTTGACAATTCAACCATATACAGTGGTGCCAGAACACCTGTCCTTACAATAACTAATGCTGCTGCCTGGATGAATGGTTACCAGTATCGTTGTACTATATATGGTGCTTGTGCCCCGGTAGCTATATCGTCTGCAGCTAAACTTACAGTTAACACGGCACCGGGAATTAAAGTTCAGCCTGCTAACACTACAGTATGTAATACAGCTTCAACCACCATGCCTTTTACAGCCACTGGCACAGCCCTCACTTATCAATGGCAGGTGAATACTGGCGCTGGATTTACGAACCTGACTGATAACCCACCATATAGTGGTACTACCACAAGCAGCCTTTCTATTACTAATGCCAACATGAGTATGAATAACTACAGTTATCGCTGTGTCGTGACAGGGATTTGTACTCCTCCTGCTACCACTTGGGCAGCTAAGCTAACTGTAACAAATACTACTCAATGGACGGGAGCTGTAGATAATAAATGGTCTAATCCTTCTAACTGGAGCTGTGGCATTATTCCAATAGCAACTACCAATGTGTATATCCCTGCTGTTAGCAATAATCCGGTTGTCGATATTGGTAACGCGATATGTGATAGCATATCTATAGATAATACTTCATCATTAAGCTTCAGCAGCCCGACTAGCTCACTTGAAATAAAAGGCGCATTCTTAAATGCTGGTGGCTTTGATCCTTCAGCGGGTAGTGTTATATTCTCGGGCGATCAGCCACAGACTATACCTGCCGCCACTTACTATGCACTTCATCTGAAAAGCGCAGCTGATAAAAACTTAGTAGGAAATACCGCTGTTACAAACACACTCGATTTGTCTAACGGTAATCTACTACTTGGTAATAGCAATATCAGCATTGGTTCTACTGCCGCTATTTCAGGCGGCAATATGTCATCTTATATTGTAACCAATGGTACCGGTACAGTGAGAGAAATTAATGTTGGGGTAGGTACATCAAAAACAGGAATGCTAATAGTTCCTGTGGGTGTTGATAATTCCTATACTCCGCTTAGCTTTACAAATACTGGAGACATTGACAATTTTGACATTTCTGTAAAAACTAAGGTATATAATAACTATGGCTATACCTTCCAGCCTTATGGATCACCAATAACTTCAGAAGCCGTAAACAAAACATGGTATTTAAACGAGGAGGTTGCAGGTGGGTCAAACGTTACAGTGTCGTTGCAATGGAATGTAGCTGATGAGCTTAATAATTTCAATAGGCACGCTTGCTATGTAGCGCCTTACATAATACCTAACTGGCAACCGGCAGCTGCTATTATTGATGCAGATGTTGCAAACAGTTCAGGCCCTTATACTGCATCCTTGTCAGGTATCAATACCTTCCCTGTGTTTGGCGTGGGTAGTCCATTTGCGGGCTCTACTACGTATACGCCACGAGGCGGTACGGTAAAGGCATATCCTAATCCTAATTCCGGAAGTACAGTTTATGCATCGTTTGATATAGCACCATCCAATAATGTCAATATTTACATTGTCGATCTTTTTGGTACTAACTCACTTTCCGTACATGTCAATCCGTATGACTATACAGGTGCAATAATACCATTAGACATTACAGGACTTACTGCCGGTGAATATATTCTTAAAGTAGTTGACGTCGGTTCTAATAATGAGGTACGTACAACACGCTTTATTAAGCTATAGTAAGAATGTCGGTTAAAAAGAGAGCGGGTGTACAATTGAACACCCGCTCTCTTTTTAATTTAATTAACTAAGGATTGACAATCATTTTTTGCGATACGCTCCAGGCATTTGGTTTGTTTGCAAATAACACTTTGGTTTTTGCCCAGGTATCTTTAAATAAATCAGAAAACCGGTAGTGATTAAGGTGAGCTTCGCTATCCCATATACTATAAGTGAAGAATATATTTTTCGTATGCTCATCCTGCCATAACTCCAGGTGTTGGCAACCTTCAAAATTTCTTATTAATTGTTTGCGTTCATCAAAAAGAGAAAGAAAATTGTTTACCTCGCTCTCTTGAAATGTCATCTGTACAATACGTACGATCATTCAAAGAATATTTTAATGGTATTGTAAAAAAGCTTTTGCTCACTATGAAGCTGCAAACCAAAGAGACTGGCAGCATTACCCCTGTTGATAGCTATTTCAAGATAACCAGTAGAGTTAAATCGGCAAAGTTTATCTCCGGGCTTTACATTATGGTAGTAAGTACTGAGTTCTGTTATTTCTTCATCACGCATAAATTGTATCCTGAAGGGACGTCCGTTCCCCACAGATTCAAACTGCTCTCTTGTGATATTTATAACAACATTTTCAAATCGATCAATATGTATCACCTGGCATTCAACCGAGTTTGCCTCTACCAACGGTTGGCAATGTAGTGGTGCATTTTTTAGCTCACATTCAGGTAAGCCTATCTCTTCTACGGTTTTAGACTGCAGTGAAGCAGCGATTCGGCCTACTTCATTCAGCCAGTCTTTAAACACGCCAGGCGCCTCTAGCTCAAAGCATTTCCACACACGAATATCATCTTTTCCAAATGCCAATGACAATAACCCATTATCTGGCGCTAAAAAATAGTGACCATTCCTCTCGGCTAAAACAAGGCAGGGCACTTTCGCCGAGAAAACATCAAAGAGTAATATATGACACGTACCCGTAGGAAAATTTCTATAAGAGGCAATTGTGAGGTACGCTGCCTGTTGCAAATGAAAAGGGACTACCAGGTGGGAAATATCGATAATGGGCGTATTTAATACGTGCTGCATTAAAATGCCTTTCGCAGATGCTACAGAGGCATCCTGCAGTCCAAAATCCGAAAGCAGCGTCAACATTCCCATCGGATAGCAAAAGTAGTTAGCTAAAAACTTAATGCAAAGCTAATCTGCCTAACGGAATAAATATTTAAGTTATAATATGTCAGGCGAAATATTTAAGGCAAAGCTTCCGTTATTACATCAATAATTTAACTTTACAGGTTGCATGCGTATTCGGATTTCATATTTGATTGTATTTGCTTTCATAAGTCTTACATTTTTGACGGTTGCTTGTAAAAAGGATAAGACACTTACGTCCGGCGGGTCTCTTAAATTCTCTGTTGACACACTTACGTTTGATACGGTTTTCACTGCTGAAGGAAGCTTTACAATGAACTTCAAAATATATAATCCGCAGGCTGAAAAAGTAGTTATCAGCTCCATAGGCATGCAGCAAGGCAGTAAGTCTTATTTCCATTTAAATGTCGATGGTTTTTCAGGCAATACATTGAGTAATATTACTATCCAGCCACACGATAGTATATATGTTTTTGCGACAGTAAATATTGATCCGCGTAACCAGGATAATCCTTATGTCATAGAAGACCAGCTTGTTGCAACGCTAAATGGGAAACAATTTTCTGTACCTTTTATGGCCTATGGTCAGGACGCTTACTATATAGTGGATAGTGAGTTTACTATAAGTACTCCCAATCCCAAATGGGGTGCTAACAGGCCTTATGTTGTTATCGGTACTTGTGTAATAGACTCTGGCGTAACACTAAACCTATTGCCTAAGTGCAGGGTATATATGCACGCCAATGCAAGAATATATGTTGCAGGCTCGCTTCAATCAGATGTTGCTTCCGCTGCTATTGATGATTCTGTAGTGTTTCAGGGAGACAGACTCGACAGAGCCTACTTTGGCAATGTGGGACTACCAGGCGAATGGGGTGGCCTTTATTTCGCTCCGGGTAGCAAAAACAACATTTTAAGAAATACAACTCTTGCAAACGGCGGTGCAAGTACTACCGTTAACACAACATCAGGCCTTGCAACATTTCTGGATGCAGCCATACAGACCAATCCGGGAACTGAGCTTACAATGGATAAATGTATAGTCCGAAATTCGTTAGGTTATGGATTAATAAGCTTTGGATCTTCTAATGTCACAATGCAGAACTGCCTTATTGCTAT
>JBQCEX010000563.1:0-7145 GCA_051959855.1 Flavipsychrobacter sp.
TTGCTTGTATGCATACTTTGTATGTGGCTGCCTACGTTGTATATTCGCTACATACAGCCTGCGCGCGTATTGCAATTCAAATAGCCTTGAGCAATAAAGAAATTTATAAAAAGATTTGTGAGCAGCAGAAGGGTCTGCCTGTTTTCCTCCAATATTGGTGGCTGGATGCGGTATGCCCGGCTTGGGATGTGGCTATTGTAAAGAAGGGAGATCTGGTTGCAGGTATATGGCCTTATGCCATAGAGCAAAAAGCAGGAATAAGCCTGTTGCGCACGCCTAAGCTTACGCCCTATCTAGGCCCGTATATCTTTTTCCCATCCGATATAAAAGAAAGTAACAGGGACGCGTTCGAACACGAAACAATAGAAGCCTTGCTAAAGCAGTTGCCATCTGCAAAAGTGTGGAATATATCACTGCAACCTGGCTTTAAACAAGTCGGTCTCATGAAGGCGCATGGCCTTGCATCTGGTGTGCGGCAGACATTTTTGATAGATATTTCAGTTGGCGAACCAATCGTATTCGCCAACATGAAAGATAGCCTGCGCCGCAACATTCGCAATGCTGAAAAAGAGCTTGTAGTAGTGAACGATCCTTCAGCAATAGCATCGTTATATCAGTTCCAAAAACAAACATTAAGCGATAAAGGTGCGCACCAGGCCTATTCATTGCAGGATATGCAACGACTCTTTAATGCCTGCCATGAGAAAAATGCAGGTGCAATATGGGCTGCAAAATCCGGTGACAAGGTTTTAGCAATTATATGGAACGTATGGGATGAAGAACGTAGCTATTACTTTATGGGTGCACAAAATCCTGCTGAAGATAGCAGCAAGGCAAAATCGCTATTGCTTTGGCATGCTATAAAGGAAGCTATAAACAGGGGCAATAAAATATTTGATATGGAAGGCAGCATGGATCCCGGTGTGGAGCGATTTTTCCGTGGCTTTGGGGGGCAGCGTGAACTGTATATGGTCGTATCAAAGAATGAATCTCTTGTGTGGAAATTAAAACAACTGATAAGAAGATAAGTAATGGCATTATTCACAGCGAAAGATGGCAAGCAGATAGAGATCCGGCCCGCAAGGCGGCAGGATGCGGCTGCCATCATTGCGTTCGCGAAAGTGCTTTTTCAATCTACCGACCAGGTGCTTACCTTACCCGAAGAATATACCATCTCCGTGCAGGACGAAGAGCTGTTTATAGACAGTCATACTACTGATCGTAATGCACTATTGCTGGTAGCTGTCTATAATGACGCAGTAGTTGCCTTGTTGAACTTCAAGTGTTACCCTAAGAAAAAGATTCAGCACTCAGGTGAATTTGGCGTTAGCGTTCATCCGGCTTTCCAGGGTTTAGGTATTGGCCGTCGTATTATTGAGACCTTCCTCGCTTGGGCAAAACAAAGCGCGCAGGTAGAAAAAGTCATACTGAATGTTTTTCATACCAATGCTACAGCCATGCAGCTATACAAGAATCTTGGTTTCGTTGAGGAGGGCCGCATGCAGAAGGCCGCAAAACAGCAAGATGGCAGCTATGTAGATATAATAAGCATGGCCATATTTACCTTGTAGCACCCATTCTTTCCTGACAGTTTTTTATTGAAATTGAACGCTTTTTATGCGACAATTTGTCAAAAACTAACAATGGCAAAATAATTGACGAATATTAATGCAGCATGTTTTTTAAAAAAAAGAAGATTATGAGCGATAACCCATTGGAAAATATGGATACTAACTATGAAAATGCCGACAACATGGCACAGAATGAAGAGGACAACACCGAATTTTTGTCTCAGGAAGATGAAAATCTGCCTGCGGAGCAGCCTTATGAGGAGGTACATAAGCTAAAAGCCGAACTGGATGAGGCAAAAGACAAATATGTGCGCCTGGTTGCCGAATTCGAGAATGCTAAAAGGCGCAATGCGCGTGAAAGAGAAGAATTGAGACAGACTGCCGGCAAAGACATATTGCAGTCTTTGTTAGGCGTGCTTGATGATTGCGAACGTGCAGAAAAGCAGGTGCAGAACGCAAAAGATATAGAAGCGCTAAGGGAAGGAATCTCATTAGTATTCAATAAATTGCGTACAGTGTTGCAGCAAAAGGGTCTCAAAAGAATGGAAAGTATTAACCAGCCTTTTAATCCTGACTTGCATGAAGCGATAACTGAAATTCCTGCTCCAAATGCTGATATGGAAGGCAAAATAATAGACGAAACTGAACCCGGCTATTACCTGAATGATAAGCTGATCCGTCATGCTAAGGTAGTTGTAGGCAAATAATATTTACTTATTTATAATTAACACAGATCCTTTAAAGGATTGAGGTATGGCAAAAAGAGATTATTACGAGGTGTTGGGTGTTGCACGGGGTGCAAGTGCTGATGAGATAAAAAAGGCCTATCGTAAGATAGCATTGCAGTATCACCCGGATAGAAATCCAGGCAATAAGGATGCGGAAGAGCACTTTAAGGAAGCTGCAGAAGCCTATGATATATTGAGCAATGCTGACAAGCGAGCTCAATACGACCGCTTCGGTCATGCAGGCATGGGCGGCGGTGGCGGATACGGAAGTGGTCCCGGTGGCATGCGCATGGAGGATATCTTCCAGAATTTTGGTGATGTTTTCGGCGATGATATGTTCGGTAGTTTCTTTGGCGGTGGCCGCCAGGGTGGTAGCCGTCGTGGCTCACGTGGTGCCAATCTGCGCGTAAAGCTGAAAATGAATTTTTCAGAGATCGCTAATGGTGCTAATAAAAAGATCAAGGTTAAAAAACACGTTGCCTGCCAGACATGCGGCGGCAGTGGTGCAAAAGATAAAAGCTCTGTACAGACTTGCGGTACCTGCGGCGGCAGCGGCCAGGTGCGCAGGGTAACCAACACTTTCCTGGGCCAGATGCAGACAGTAACAACTTGCCCTACCTGCAATGGTGAAGGCGTAAGTATTACTGCTAAATGTGGTAGCTGTAAAGGCGAAGGCCGTGTATATGGCGAAGAAACACTGAGTCTTGACATACCACCAGGCGTACAGGATGGCATGCAGCTAAGCATGAGCGGTAAAGGTAACGCAGGTGAAAGAGGCGGTGCTCCCGGTGATCTGTTGATACTGGTAGAAGAAGAAAAACACCCGCATTTAAAGCGCCAGGATCTGGATGTTATATACTACCTGCATGTGTCATTCCCTGATGCGGTATTGGGTACACAGGTAGAAGTGCCAACTATAGATGGTAAAGCTAAAATAAAGCTGCCGCCGGGCACGCAAAGTGGTAAGGTCTTCCGCCTGAAGGGCAAAGGCTTTCCTGCGTTCCAGTCTTACGAAAAAGGTGATGAGCTGGTAGAAGTGAATGTATGGTCACCGCAAAATCTGAGCAGCGAAGAAAAAGATATGCTGGAAAAATTAAAGAATTCAGCAAACTTCAAACCGGGTCCGGAGGCTAAGGAAATGAAGGAAGAACGAAGTTTTTTCGATAAAATAAAAGATGCTTTTGGGGGTTAATATAACCCCCAATTTTTTTATCGGTATCCAAGCTTTTTAAGGTGTGATACATGCGACGCTATAGCATGTACCATCTTTGGATGTTCTATATAAGGCACGTTCAGCTCCGCGCAGGCCTTCTTTATTATCTGGCTGATAACCGGGTAATGCACATGCGATATCTTAGGGAACAAATGGTGTTCAATCTGGAAATTAAGACCGCCTACCCACCATGTAATCAGTTTGTTCTTAGTGGCAAAATTGGCTGTTGTCTTTAACTGGTGCAGCGCCCATTCATCTTCTATTTTATTGGCAGGTTGTACAGCCTGCGGAAAGCTGGTTTCCTCTACCGTATGAGCTAACTGAAAGACGATGCACAGCACAAAACCACCTACCATAGCATATACCGCAAAACCCAGCAGCCATGGCCAGAACCCTACCATATAGATAGGTAATGCGATGTAGAAGAAAAGATGAGATACCTTCGATGCCCAGAACAGCAAATGATCTGTGAATTTCAATTTCTTCAGCGGCGTTGTATTCACCCTATTGGTGAAATACTTTTTATAGTCGGTAAAGAACACCCAGAACAAATACAGCAATGAATAAAGGAACCAGAAGTAAATGTACTGGTAGCGGTGTATCTTATAATACTTTTGCGTGTTGCACATGCGCAGCAATATACCCGCATTTATATCATCGTCCATGCCATCAATATTGGTATAGGCATGGTGTACAATATTGTGCTTCGTATTCCACATAAAGCTGCTGGCGCCTAACAGGTCAAGCGTTTTTGCTGCCATATTGTTCAGCCAGGGTGAGTTACTAAAGCTGCCATGTGAGCCGTCATGCATCACATTGAAACCGATACCTGATGTTAGGATACCGAGTATAGCACATTCAGCAATAGCCAGCCAGGCCGCAGGGGTGAAAAATACCAGGTGTATATAAAGAACTGTATAAGCCAGTATCATTAAACCGGCCTTTATGTAAAGCTTGTAATTGCCGGTGGGCTTTATGCCCTTGTTTTGAAAGTAGTCATTCACACGTTTCTTCAATTCGGCATGCAGCGATAAAGTCGGTGCGGCAAACTTCGGAGCACTCATCAGCGTTTAAATTTTTTTAAAATTATTTGTGGGTAAACAGGTGTAGTTGGATCGACCTCAAATCAGGTATCCGTGCGACAGTAAAGATAAAATAAAAATTGAGTATGAGAGCTTTACGGTAGTGAAAAGCTGTTAAATTAACTTAAAACGGCAGATCTTTTACACTGCCGTGAAACTACCGGCTATTGCAAACCAACTGTTAAGCAACATTTCCCTCTTGCAAAAAATAAATCTTCTTTTCACCTTTGCCGCCCCACAAGCATAATGAAATGAGAAGAAATAAACTCTTTTTATTGATACTGGCCCTCGTAAGTTTCGCTGTACTGGCTATCATCCCCTTATGCCTTACCTTTTTATGCAGATAATAAACAGTTAGCCTTTATCTACTCTCTTCCTGTTATACTTCTCAGATATTAGATAGCTGTATAATGCGTCTGGTAAGCTGAAAATTAGATCTACTAAAAGCGCTATTTTTTATTTACTTGTTAAGACGCTGCAAAATCGATGTTAAACGGCCCGGAAATCTTTTTACAAAGCGAGCAGCATTCAATATTTGTAGCCCAAACCTAAGCCATATGACAAAGAAGAAAAAAAAGGAAATGACCATAGCATTGGCAATTTCGGCCATCTTTATCTCTATACCGGTATATATACTGTTCTTCCTTAGGTAGTGCTGGGTCATACCCTGCGTACTCCGTTAGGCAATACAGCATAAACATCGGCCCTGTTATCTATGTCCATAATATACAAGCCTGTCAGCTTCCCAAAGGCAGGCAGCAGGAATGTATCATTCATTATGTAGTAGCAAGGTATAGTAACGCTCTGCCTTGCACCGCCCGACAAGCGAATGCCAGGATGTATATGCCCTGATATATTTAGCTTCCCATTGCTATCGCTTAACGGCGCATGTGAGTAGATGAATTGTCCATCTTCTATTTGTTGGTCCTGTACCTGCACATTCAGTTGCCTGAACAATGTTTTGTTGATCAGGTCATGATTCCCTTTTATCAGTGTGAAATCAATATGCCTGAATGACTGTATCAGCTCTTCAAAATAATGCCAGTCGCGATTGAACGTGCTATGAAATAAATCTCCCAGGAAATACACTCGCTCTGGCTGTATCTTTTCAAACAGTTTTTTCAACTCTATATAATCTGCTGCCTGTGCTACTGCAGGCATGGCAATACCCGATTTCCTAAAATGACTTGCTTTGCCTAAATGTATATCGGCAATAATGAGTAAAGACTCATCAAGTTTGTACAAAGCTTTTTCTGGTAATAATATAAACTCACACCCACGAAGAAATATCTGCATCTACTTTTCTAACTGGTTTAGCATTTTAAGTACCCTGTCTTCAAACTTTTCATTACTGAGCTGTTCTCTGAAACGCTCTGTAAAGATAGGAAAGCAGAACGGACTTAGCCTGTCCAGTTGCCTGATAACGATTTTTTGCTGCTGCATACGCTTCATGGCATCTGAAAGGCGCACCTGCTCCATCTGGAAGGTCATTACTTCATCGTAGGCCTGCTGCAGCAATAGGTTACCTTGCTCAAAATCTGAAAATACATTAAAAAACAGTCCGGACGATGCCTGCACATGCCGGGTCTTAAGTTGTTTCCCCGGGTAGCCATTAAATACCAGCCCGGCTATGCTTGCAATATCCCTGAACTTGCGCCTGGCCATTTCTGTAATATTCACACTCAGCGATACATCATCCGCCAGCCCTTCGCTATCCAGCAAGCCATGCTCCAGCGCTTCTTCAAGCGGTATCTCCTGTTCGCTTAGCAGTTCAAAACCATAATCATTAAAGGCTATCGAAAAGGTCATAGGCTTAAGCTTAGCTATGCGATAGGCCAGCACAGCCGATATGCCCTCATGTACATTCCTGCCTTCAAACGGATATACAAAAATATGGTAGCCTTCTCTGGTCTGTGCTTTTTCTATCAGCAGCTCATCGGGGTGCGGTATCTTTGATCGCCTTTCCTGTTCATCAAACAGCGGTATCAGTTTTTCTATTTCCCGGTCTTTCTTACCATGCTTGTAATATTCATCCAGCTTCAGCCGAATGGTAGTTGAAAGCTCAGATGAAAGCGACATCCTTCCTCCCTGCCATGACGGAAACGCTCCTTTGCCCTTATTGCTTCTGCGCACCAGTACATTCATGTTTTTTACACTCACCAGTTCCAGGTTCCTTCCCGCAAACCAGAATGTATCGCCCGGTTTCAATCTCGATATGAACCATTCTTCTATCGCGCCTATCCTGCCGCCACCCAGGTATTTCACCTGCATCATACTATCGCTTACTATAGTGCCTATGCTTAGCCGGTGCCGCATGGCAATACCTCTGTTGGTTACTTTATAAACATCGTTTTCTATCACCACTTTATGAAACTCATCATAAGCGTCCAGCATCTTTCCTCCTTGGGTAATAAAAGCTAGGCACCAGTTGAATTCCTCTCTTGTTATCGATTCAAAGCAATGTGTCTTCAATACTTCTTCAAAAATTTCATCTGCTTTAAATCCATCTGATACAGCCAGCGTTACAAGGTATTGTATCAGCACATCGAAC
>JBQCEX010000564.1:0-4815 GCA_051959855.1 Flavipsychrobacter sp.
TGGGTAAAAAAGCTGCTGCTCCTCAGTTTAATGTAAGATCTAACAAGGATTTTATCGTTTCTGTTAACACTCAAGAAGGTAAGGAAGCTAGTAAAGCTAATATGCTGTCATTGTCATTAGTAAATACGGATGGTAATTCATCTTATAAACTGACTGCTAATAACCAGGATATTTTGAACGGCAAACATGGAAAAGACAATGTGTTTGCTGTAAACTATAAAGCTAAACAAGTAAAAAATACTACTGATAATTCTGTTGATGTGATATATACGGCTACCCAGCCTTAATCATTAATAAAAATACAGGTGAACAACTTTGTCTGCTGCGTATCATGCGCAGTTTTTTTATTTTCATGCAAGTATATCAGCATATTCCGAAGTTCTGGTTAAAATCTTCTTTGCGAAGGGGCAAACAGGTATTATTTTGATTGCATTATCGCGCACCCAACC
The DNA here is from genome assembly GCA_051959855.1 of Flavipsychrobacter sp. Taxonomy (GTDB): domain Bacteria; phylum Bacteroidota; class Bacteroidia; order Chitinophagales; family Chitinophagaceae; genus SZAS-30. Next base: position 450 of record JBQCEX010000564.1, read on the forward strand.
TACTGCAGCAGCTACTAATTTATTACCTATCCCCTGCCCTTTTAATTGCTCGCTTACCTCAGTGTGCTCAATAGTAATAAGCTTAGTTCCTGACCAGCTATATATCATGGCTGCAATATCGTGACCATTCTCACTGATAAAGAATTTGCCTCGCTTACCGTTATCTTCGTGTCGTATGTCCATATGTTTTTTGTTTAAGGAAATTAATTGTTTACCAATGAATACACCATTTATTGGTCTGTATTTAGTTGCACGATGTCAGGCTTGGTTACATAGTTGCTATTATACCTGTAACGAATATTGGAATTAAGAATAATCTTAAAGCCTTTCATTCCATTTATTGTGCGCGGATAATAGTATGCCCTTAGTTCAATAGTTTCAAAAATAAGATTTTCATTTCTGGCTCTTATGCCACCACCAACGCTAGGGTACAGTACTGACTTAGAAATATTTTGATTTTCCGGGGTCAGTAAGGAAATATCTGCATAAGGAAAGGGAGCAAACTTAAAGCCAAGAATCTTATATTTTAAGAAGAATTCCGTTTCGAGCTGCAGGCTTACGCGTCTGTCACCGTAGGCAGAATCAGATAAAAAACCTCTTAAACCATAGGCATTATCAATTCGTAAGGGTGCGTATGTTACTCTGTCGTATAGTCGTGAATAGCTGAAAGTAATAAACTGGCGAATCTTAGTCTGATTCCAGAAGAAGAGACGGCTGAATGCAGTTGCTCCAAAAAGAAGAGATGCATCCTGCATTTGGCTTTTATGATAAAACCCGCCCGTTTTTAGAAATAACTGAATAAAATCTCCACGATCAGTAGCAATGTAACGCGATGCGTTAATGCCCAAATAAGGACGTTGTAAATCTAATTGCTTAAACCACCCTGTGGTGACAGCTATATTATATCCGTATGGTAAGTCTTCCGTAGTACCGAAACCGTAAATGTATTGAGTCTTAAAATAGTCTTGTCTAAAAAATGTTATTTGCCCTAATACTGCTTGTCGATCATTAAATATGGGATTAAACACGTTATCTGCCTGATAAGGCGCCTGATTAAAATGATAGTTGAAATATCGTAGGGAAAGAAATCGCCTATCCCTTATTTTATTGTTTATATTACGTGTCAGCTTATTGATGCCCAGGTTGTAGCCTATCCAGCCGTCCACCAGGTTGTATTTATATACAAAAACCTGGCTATCGGGCAAATGATATAAATTATATGCCTGGTTGTAACTAAGTAGAAATCCCCCTGCAAAATGGGAATATGGAGAAACTAGCGGTCTATCGAAACTGATGAAATAGTTGGTTTCTTCTTCGTTTGTAAGTGTATTAATATTAGCAAGGTTATATCCAATAGATGTATTGATGAAAGAAGGTCCAATGTTATTATTCCTGTATAATGCTCCGTATCCAAAATTTGGCGAGCGATTATAGTCATAAAGACCAGAAAGTGCCAGGCTTTGCCCGGAGCCCCAAAGATTTGCATCTACTACGGTAGCGTGAATATGATTTAATGCGTCTGAGGCCCCATCAGCAGAAAGGCTGAAAAAGTCCTTTGTTATTACGAGCAAGTCTACAGAATCAGGATTATTCTTTATTGGTTTTATTACAATTCTAGCGTCATTAATATAGTTAAGTGTACGTAGGTATCGTTCATTATCTGCTACCTTATAGGCACTAAGAGGAGTATTTTCCTTGATAAATAAGCTATTTCTTATTACATAGGCTCGAGTATTGGTATGCGCAGCGTCTGCAATACGTGATGCCAGGCTTCTTTTACGTTTGCCTGTATCCGCAAAGCTTCTTTCAAAATCGAGTGCTTCTACTTTAATGTGCCTGATTATTTTCCCTTCATATCTCAAATATGGGGCTTCACTTTTACCATTCAAGATGAGGTCCTCGATTGTATCTGGCGTTCTCTGTATAGACTTTACTGCTTTGTTGAATATTGAATTAATAAACTGATGATTAGATATCCTGATACTATCCAGTTTACCAGGATCAAATTTATTCTGCGCTCTTACCGGAACAACTAACAAGAAGTGAAGAGTAAGATAACAGATACAAAACCACCATATTTGAAAACGACTCAATCCAAAGAAGTATTTACAGAAGCACAAACAAACACAATATACTCATTCCCATTGTTACAGGAACCGAAACATATAGGACTAAGTAACTAAGGATAAGTTAATTACGAAGTCTTACAAATATTGGATACAAAAACCATGCAAAAAGGGTGTAGCTTTTAAACTACACCCTTTTAAATTAAAAATAATACGTGCCTATCGAAGCAAAGTAATATTGCCTTGATAATGTTGCACAGACCCGTTCTTAAGCGTTATATCTATAATATATATATATACACCGGCAGGTTGTAAAACATTATTAAATCTACCATCCCAACCACGACCATTCAGGTTGTCAGTCTGAAAGATTAATTCACCCCAACGATCGAAAATGCTCATCTTGAAGGATGTTAAACCACTGGATAGTAGTGAACGAGGGAAGAAATAATCGTTAACGCCATCTCCGTCTGGAGTAAAGGCATTGGGCACACTGAGATAGCAATCGTTTCTCACCTCTACACTATCTGTATTAGAACAGCCGTCTACTGTCACTGTAGTGTAATAAATACCCGGCTGGCCAGCGGCAATGGAAGAAGATGTTTCGCCTGTATTCCATATCCAGCTCGCAGCAGCATTACCAGCATTTACATGGTCATATAATGTAATGGCACTGGCATGCGGACACATTGCTGTGTCAGGACCGAGATAAACATTAGGTATTGGATGTACTGTTATTGTCTTTTTTACGATGGTATCAGGACACTGACGATATTTGGCAGTAAGTGACACTGTGTATGTTCCTGGTGTAGCAAATGCATGACTTGGATGTTTTTCGTCACGTAGTGTAGAGCCGTCACCAAAATTCCAAATAGCACCAATATTACCAATTGAAGAGTAATCGCCATTAAATATTATTGATTGACCTTGGCAAAGTACAGAAAGATTAGTACTAAAATCGGCAGTTGCAAATGTGTCTATTGTAACTGATTTATATGCAGTATCATAGCATGGTACAAAGTCACCTGTTACGAGCATTGCATTGTAAATACCGGTGTTATTGTAGGAGTGGCTGGAAGTTGCCCCTGTTCCGGTAGCACCATCCCCATATACCCATAAATAGGATAACGGCGCTTTACCTGTAGAGGTAGCAGTAAAGTTAACAGGTTTAAATTCGCAAGTTGTATCCGGGCTTACTGTGAAAGAAGATTTAACAGGATGTGTTAAGACTACCGTTTGGGTAGTATTATATGAACAGTTAGCACTATTTAATGTAGTTAATTTAACCTTATAGGTTCCCTGAGCTAAAAACACATGAGTAGGATTCATTGCAGTATCAGTATTACCATCTCCAAAATCCCAGAGGCTAGATACAATGCTACCTGTAGATAGGTTTTTAAATAATACGGTATCTCCATTACAGCCATAATGAATATTGTAAGAGAAAGAATCCACATTACCGGCATTAACTATTACCGTCATTTTTGTACGGTCACTTTCGCAACCCTTAATAGTTTGTGATACCCAGTAATAAAAAGTTCCCGGAACTGTGGTTGACGGCGAAGGAGCAGTCGTAGAGCCTTTACCTCCTGTATCAGCGGCATACCATAGAAGATTAATACCTGTAGCAGTTAGCTTAGTAGGTGGAGCATATTGGCAGTAGGACGTAATTTTAGCAGGCGGTGCAGGAGGAGTACGCGTCGGATTAAGTGTCATACGTATCGTATCTGTGAAACAAGCAGGGCTTGTACCAATAGCTGTAACAAATACCGGGCTTGTACCTACAGTAACGTTTACAGTAGGCCCCGTAGTTGGAGAAATAACTGTACCTACAGGATATGCTGTCCATGTCCAATTATAAGCACCACCATGCACAATAGAAACTGTTGAAGTGCTGTTTTTACAAACGGATGCAGTGTCGCCGGTAACAAGTGAGGCACTATCACCGCTATAGAGCCACTTAGGTCTAGTAGCAAGGAATGCGGAGTCTAATTGATCTATACCTAATATATAGGCATAAGTCAAAGCCGTACTATCGCCAGGGCTTAAACTACCTAAGCTATATGCAAGGCCTACACCAACATCAAGAGTTAATGAGTCATATACTGCAGAGCCTGCCGTTTGATTAAAGAGTGAATGAATAGGATCTGAAGGCACCAAGCTATTTGTCACAATGAATGCCTTAGCACGACAGTCTTCCGTGCCCAGACCGCAATATGCTTTTGTATAATGGGTTCCCCATGTAGATACCAATACCTTATTATCAGGGTTTGGTATTTTATATGAAATAACATTTCTCG
>JBQCEX010000565.1:0-11718 GCA_051959855.1 Flavipsychrobacter sp.
TTTATCTTAGAGCATTCCTGTTTCAATGGTATAGTATCACACACTACAAGCTCTTCCAGTTCAGAGTTCTCAATATTCTCATATGCCTTGCCACTCAGCACCGGGTGGGTACAGAAAGCACGTACAGATAATGCTCCGCGTTCTTTCAGTATGGCGGCTGATTTACACAGTGTACCGGCAGTATCGCATATATCATCTATAAGAACTACGTTTTTCCCTGTCACATCACCTATCACTGTCATGGCAGCTACTTCATTTGCACGCTTGCGTTGCTTGTCGCAGATCACCATGTCTACTTCAAAATACTTGGCAACTTCACGCACACGATTAGTACTGCCTACGTCAGGGGACGCAAAGATAAGGTTTTCTATCTTAAGATTTTCAATATATGGGATAAAAATCGCCGAACTGTCAAGGTGGTCCACAGGTATATCAAAGAAACCTTGTATCTGCGGCGCATGCAGGTCCATGGTCATGATACGGTTAGCACCGGCAGTAGTCAGCAGATTAGCAACCAGCTTGGACGCAATGGATACACGGGGCTTATCCTTACGGTCCTGCCTCGCATAGCCAAAGTAAGGTATAACAGCGGTTATATAACCCGCTGAAGCCCTGCGTCCGGCATCAATCATCATCAGCAGCTCCATCAGGTTATCAGATGGGGCAAATGTTGACTGTACAAGGAAAATATAGTCACCGCGGATAGATTCCTGGAAAACAGGCTGAAATTCACCATCGCTGAACTTTTGAATGTCTGCTTTTCCTAATTGTTTGCCAAACGATTTGGCAATGTTCTCGGCAAGATACTTAGACCTGGTACCGGAGAATATCTTAACAGATGGCTGCATGAAAATGTAGAAATGAGGTGCAAAGTTAATAAAATGATTATTTAGTCCATGCTCTTTTTTAGCACAATCTGGCATTTCATAAAACAGGTAAATAACTATAACCAATATTTAATAGAATGACAATTCCAATTGACAGTCGATAAGCTATATTTGTGACTTACTAAATCAAATATCATGAAACGTAATGCAACCGCTGTATGGAATGGTTCCGGCAAGGAAGGTACTGGTCACCTTAGCACACAAAGCACAACACTTAACAACACTCAATATTCATATAAAAGCCGCTTTGAAGAAGGTGTAGGGACAAACCCTGAAGAGCTGATGGCTGCTGCCCACGCCGGCTGCTTTACTATGAAATTGACGTTCGTATTGGGCGAAGCAGGCTTTACCCCTGAAGAACTTGAAACCAAGTGCGACATTACGCTGGAAGCTGGTGCAATTACGAAAAGCGAACTGAGCGTTCGTGGTAAGGTTCCCGGTATATCTGCAGAGAAGTTCCAGGAATGCGCCGAAAACGCTAAGGCCAATTGCCCGGTCTCGAAAGCCTACAACATGGAAATTACCATGACGGCATCTCTTGCTTAAAAGCTTTTGATATATATAACTCGCATTATTCAGGGTCTGCCAATTGGCAGACCCTGTTGTTTTCTTTAAAAGTTATCCACATAAACGATGATTCTTATCAATAATGCAACTATTATTTATATATATTAACCATATTACCAAATGCTTGATTTAATGGGGTTTTAATCTTAAAATAGTATGACAAAAATCAGCTATTAAAGCATTGATTTATTCAAAAAATGTTTTGAAATTTACATCACTGTCACGTCCTTTCTACCTCGAAAACACACAACAATAACCAATGCAATACAGACAAGTTTGCTTTGCGTTTTGAAGTTTTAAGTGCTCTACCCACCATTATTTTTTATTTTTTAAACACCAGTAATTAAACATGGGGTACAAGAATTTTGCGTCTATGAACATAGCTATCATTGGGTCAGGGGTAGTATCAGATGCTTTGGCTTATAAGCTCGCAATGGCCGGCCACGAGGTGCTGCTTGTCGGCAAGGACGAAGAAGACAATGTAAATTGGGATCTGGCTAATGAGTTTGATAATATGGACGTGACCGAACTAGAGCACGTAGCTGATGCAGCCGATATCATTATCATAGCAACGAAAGGTGACGATGCAAGGGAAGTGGCTTACCGTATAGGGGATGTGCGCAGAAAAGTAATAATTGATGCAACCAACATATTGTCTAACAAGACGGGTGAGCACTTGCACACTGTTTCTGCTATCATGGCCATAACGGGTAACAAGCATGTGGTGCGCTGTTTTAATTGCCTTGGTCTTGAAAACTTCCTGAGCCTGATAGAACGTAATGATTCTGTAGATATGTATATAGCAGGTGACAGTGAAAAAGCTAAGGATGTAGCCAAGCTTTTAGCCAGAGATATGGGTTATTCAGAGTGCTATGACTTCGGTGGTAATGAAACCATTGAGTTTCTGGAGGATATGGCCAGATGCTGGATAAATTTGACTATGCTGCAGAAGAAAGGGGCAAAGATCGATTTCAAACTGCTAAGGAAATAGCATCATTAATAAGTTTCTCAAAAGGGTTGGCAATAATGCTGACCTTTTTTATTACCAGCCACTGGCTAATACATCTGCGATGTGCATGGTTTGGAGCGGAATGTGGTTTTTATCTATATAGCCCTGAATGTGCATCATGCAGGAAACGTCTGTTGATATCATATACTTAGCGCCGGTATCTAAAGCGCTTTGCACCTTGGTTTGCGCCATGCCTATAGAGATGGGTTCGTACTTAACCGCAAAGGTGCCGCCAAAGCCACAGCAGGTTTCGCATTCCTTCATTTCCACCAATTCAAGACCTTTTACATTTTGCAACAGCTTCCTGGGGCCTTGCTTGATGCCACATTCGCGCAATGCGCCACAGGCATCGTGGTAGGTGGCCTTGCCATTTAATGTAGCATTGAGATCGTCTACCTTTAAGATATCAGTAATGAATTCCGTGAATTCATACATTTTGGCTGTTATCCTGTTACTGAGATTATGTTCTGCACTATTATCGAATAACCTTTCATAATAGTTGCGCGCATATCCTGTGCAGGAACCGCTTGGACCAACTATATAGCCTTCACCCTCAAAATCATGCAGGAATTTGGTAGCGACTGATTTGGCTTCGTCCCAATAGCCGGCATTGAAAGCGGGCTGACCGCAGCAGGTTTGTTTGGGATTATAGCTGACCTTGCAACCTAATTTTTCCAAAACTTTTACCATGTTCATGCCTGTTTGTGGATAAAGCTGGTCGACAAAGCATGGAATGAAAAGTTGAACCTGATGCATTTTTTATATTAGTTGGCCTATTAAGAGATCGGGTATAAAACTAAGCAAAGATAAGCGCGATATGAAATGTGACATTTGGGCGAAAAATTACCTTGTGCGACATTTTTCAAAGTAAAATAGCCTGAAAGCCTTTATGATATTGATTTATTATTGTTTTGCTAAAAGTAACATTGGTGGACAAAAGCGGACAAAAATGTCCCAAAATGTCACATTTTTCTCCCATGGGAAATGTGCCTCGTCCTGAAAATGGTTTACACAATTAAGAGATAATCCTGATATGGGTTTACAGTATTTCAAAGATCTTAATGCTAAACTCAACCAAGTTTAATACAGCGCTATTGCACTTTAGCAAGATACGATATGCAGATAGCCCTTTCCAAAAAAACATATCCACAAATAGAGTCTGTTATTGCTTATTCCTGAGGCGACTATTGTAGATCATCTTCAAGGCTGTAATAGCTGCTTCCTCACCTTTGTGGCCGTGTGTGCCACCCAGGCGCTCCCATGCCTGCTCTTCATTGTCCAGCGTAAGGACGCCAAAAATAACCGGTATAGGCAGCATGAGATTTAGCTGTACAATGCCGTCTGTAACAGCCTTGGAAACGTATTCGAAGTGAGGAGTGCCACCACGGATAACAGCACCAAAAGCTATAATTGCTTCAGGGCATTCGGGATTATGCTGGTATTGCTGCCAAAGCTGGCGGCAGCCAAAGGGAAGCTCGAAGCAACCGGGAACAACTAACTGATCGATAATATCGCCGCCAAAACGATGGACCATGCTTTCGCAACCATTCTTCAGCTCTCTTACAATTTTATCATTCCATTCGGTATGAACGATGGCAACTTTTGCATATTTAAGATCTTCAAGGTGGTGTGTATCGAGTAATGATGCGCTGTGCTGTGCCTGTGCCATAAAAGAAAAATCCCCTTTTCGCCGTAAAGGTAAAAAGGGGAGCGTTAATTTTTATAAAAAGTTCGTTAGTCAAGTACACCAAGACGTGCAAGGTACTTATCCATATCACGGGCCTGCAGACTCTGCGGATATTCATCACGAATGCGCAGATATGCTTTCTTAGCATTTTCCGGCTGATTGTTCATTTCGTAAGCAATACCTTCGCGAAACAGATAAAGCGGAGTAAGTATCTGATCATCTTTATTGCCTGCTGCTTTTTCGTAAGCGTCAATACCATCTTTAATCTTATTGCTTTCCATATAAGCATCACCTAAAGCGCCATAAGCAGCATACTCAACCATGGTACCTTTACCATCAAAATCTTTCAACTGCTTGATAGCATTATTAAAATCGCCTGTCTGCAGGTAGCAAACACCGGCATAGTAGTGAGCAAGATTAGCGGCCTTAGTGCCATCATATTTCTTCTCAATCTTCAGGAAGCCAAGGTGCTGTCCATCGCCCTGTAAAGCAAGGCGCATAGAGTCGGCCTGGAAATAGCGCTGAGGATAAGAGATAGCAGTAGCTGCTTTTTCTTCGCGCGGAGCTTTATACAATTTGAAATATGCAAAAACTGCAACTACAACCAAAAGCACTATGGTAACAGTGGTGTTGATCGCTTTTTTGTTCTTTTCATACATCACCTGCACATTGTCAAGCGGGTTAAGGTCTGTAGATGTGATTTTCGGCTCCGCCGGGTTATTTCTTACTCTATTTGCCATAATTGGGGGTAAAAATCGATAAAATATTTTATAGAATGATAAAAATTAGTCTGTAATATACGGATAATCAGCCTCAACATATATATCCTTATACAATTCGCTATCATCAGGCCAAGGGCTTTCTTCTGCGAACTTAACAGCTTGCTCCACTTCCTGGCGCACTTTTTCGTTAATCTGCTCGATCTGTTCCTCTGTAGCCCATTTGTTATCCATAATGGTTTTAAGCACCTGGTTGATCGGATCTTTCTCTTTATATTCTTCCAACTCTTCCTTAGTTCTATACTTAGCCGGATCACTCATAGAGTGACCACGATAGCGATAGGTCTTTATTTCAAGGAAAGTAGGGCCGCCACCTTCGCGAGCGCGACGCACTGCGCGTTCTATACCCTTATGTACTTCCTCGCAGCTCATACCATCAACAGAGTCACCAGGCATATCATAAGCATCAGCCAGGCGGTAGATATCCAATACCTTAGAAGTACGCTCAACTGAAGTACCCATTGCGTAATGATTGTTCTCGCAAATAAATACAACCGGCAGTTGCCAAAGCACCGCCATGTTGAAAGTTTCGTGCAGCAGACCCTGACGGGCAGCACCATCACCAAAGAAGCATAGGGTAGCACGATCAGTATTCTGATATTGCTCAGCAAAAGCAATACCTGCACCCAGGCCTATCTGGCCGCCTACGATACCATGGCCACCAAAGAAGCGTTTTTCCTTGGAGAAGAAGTGCATGCTACCACCTTTACCTTTTGTGCAGCCGGTAGCCTTGCCATAAAGCTCAGCCATACAAGCATCAGCAGATATACCTTTAGCTATAGCCAGGGCGTGATCGCGATAGGCAGTGATAACATTATCATCATCGCGAATGGCGGTCATCATACCGGCAGCAATGGCCTCCTGACCTATATAGAGATGACAAAAACCGCGGATCTTTTGCATACCGTAGAGCTGGCCGGCTTTTTCTTCGAAGCGGCGCAATAACAGCATGATCTCATACCAATATAAATATGTTTCTTTACCGAAAGGAGTTGACACGTTTGTCTAAATTTGTGCGAATTTATAAAAAGTTTCGTTCCCATTTCCCGCTTGAACACGATAAAAAAAATAACATTATTGCAATTTCGCAACTATTCAACTGCGAGCTTTGAGTTTTTATCGTCAATAACCTGTATAACAGGGGCCAATGGCAGCGGCAAAACTAACCTGCTGGACGCCATATATTATTTATGTTATACGAAAAGTTATTTCAGCGCTTACCAGCAAAATAGTGTACAAAAAGGTATGGACGGCTTTAGGGTGGAAGGCCTTTTTGATAACCAGGGAAGAAATGAAACCATAAGCTGCAAGTGGAAGCAGGGAAAGAAAGAAGTGTTTGCCAATAGTGTGGAATATGAAAAGATAAGTGACCATATAGGTAAATATGCAGCCGTGATGATAGCGCCGGATGATATGGAGCTGATAAACGACGGGAGCGAACTGCGCAGGAAATGGATAGACAGCATACTGAGCCAGACAGACAAAGAATATTTTGAAAAGCTGATGCGCTACCAGCGCGTGCTGCAGCAAAGAAATGCGTGGCTAAAGATGCAGGCGACCAATCCGGCGAAAGACAGAACAGAACTTGAGTATTATAACGCTACACTGGACGTGGATGGCACCTATATTTATAAACAGCGCAGCATATTCTTAGCGCGCTTTATACCACTGCTTGAAAATTTTTATGAACAGCTATCAGGCGGGCGGGAACGCATAGCAGTGATATATGATACAGAACTGCTAAAGAAGCCATTGCTAATGCTGCTGGAAGAAAGCTTTCAGAACGACCTGCGTATGCAACGTACACTGAAAGGCATACATAAGGATGACTGGGATTTTGTACTGAATGAAATAGACCTGAAAAACTTCGGATCGCAAGGGCAGAAAAAAAGTTTTTTGTTTGCACTGAAACTGGCACAGTATGCCTACCTGAACATAGAGATGGGACACCTACCTATGCTGCTGCTGGACGATATATTTGAAAAGCTGGACCAGAGCAGAATGGAAGCACTGCTGCGCATCATAAAAGGACCAGGCTTTGGGCAAGTGCTGCTGACGGATACCCATGCAGACAGAATACAAGCCGCATTTGGACCGGATGCGGATATTGGGTTTATAAGATTATAGATTGCCAACCTTTGGAATATTTTGTATGTCTATTGATATGCAAATTAGCCCTTATGTTAACTTACTCTGCTGCCGTTAAAAAGCTTGTTAACCGCATATTAATTTTCTTGTTTGTTTTTAGCTATATTCCGTTTGGAGCGAAGGCGAGCGGACCATCCATTTCAAGTATTGAATATGCCTGGGTTAAAGACTCAATGTACGAAATCAGTTATGTATACATTGCCGATTGTTCCTCAGGAACTACACTTCCGGACAGCATTGCTGTAAATATGAAAAATACTTGTGGCTTTGGAGATAGCGTTATTTATCTGTATCCGAGTCCTTTCACATCTGGCACTGAGTTAAAATATACATGCTCAGGACATGCAACAAGCTGTACCACGGGCAGTTTGCCGGGCTATAAAGAATACTTTTATATTAGACAGTTAACACTGTATCAAAGATGTAATCACTGGACATTCTCTGTGGCGGAAGGGCCCAGAGACCCATCAATACTGAATATCAACAGTACGTCACCAAATGTGTATGTTGAAGCCACATTAAATAACCTGGATTATCAGGGAAATTCATCCCCGTATTTCGCCAATTATACGCCTTTTGTATTCTGGGATTCAGTTGGTACGTCAAAAAGTAATTATGCCTACGATCCTAATGGGGATTCTATAGGATTTGAAATAATAAACCCAATGACAGGCACCGCTTCAAGTCCGGTTAACGTGAGCTATAATCCTGGTTATTCATTGTCCAATAATCCTTTTTCAACACATAATACGTTTGAATATATTCCAGACCTGGAAACTATGTTTTTTACCCCGTATGGTGCAGGTAAATATGTCATAACCAGTAGAGTAAGCGATTACAAGAAAATATCTAAGTCGGGAATGGCTAGGTGGGTAAAAGTTGGTTCTACGATGAGAGATGAGCAGATAATAGTGCTTGAAAAACCAAAACCAGGTATAGCCTTTTCTCTAGATACAAATAGTATAACCGGTGGCTCTTTGATTAATGGTGCTATAAATGTATGCAATAATGCCCTTTTGCATTTTTGTATTAACGTGCGCACTAAAAGTAGCTATGTAAACTTCACAATTAACGGATTTTACCTGGATACCATGCCTAAGCTTTATTTAACTCACTATACAACTGATTCAGCAAGCGCATGTGTGACATTCCCTATGTCGGCAACTCCTCCTGATCCTTTTGAGTTTTACTTTTCGTTGCCCGATACAGTATGTTCAAATGGATTTACAGAGGATTATTTATGGCGTATACCTGTGAAAGTGACGCGGAGCGCATCTGCATTACAGGATAGAGCATTTATCTGTACAGGCGATACCATGCACCTAATCGGCTATGGAGATAGTTTAGGGACCTACATTTGGAATGTACTACCGGGTGGTGCGTCGATAGCGAGCCTAAGCTGTACCACTTGCACTAATCCGGCGGCTGTTCCAAATATTACTACGACGTACACCCTTTATACACCGGATAACCATGTGTGTACTAACCGGGATACATTTACAGTAGTTGTGCGCAACCGACCAGCAACCCCAATAGTCGGCAGTAATGCCCCCATCTGCAGCAATGATACGCTACTGCTATCGCTTACTGATACTGCCACGGTGATAGCACGAAGGTGGATAGGGCCGGGTGGATACAGGTCTACTATAAAAAATCCGAAAATCTTTCCAGCAAGCTCGGGTGTTTATATGGGATATGATTCTACTAATGGTTGTGCTTCCTATGCCGACAGCATAACAGTAGTGGTGAAACCAAAGCCCGGTAAGCCCATAGTGAGCAGTAACAGCCCAATCTGCGCACATGAAACATTGCTGCTGCATGCTACGGATACAACCGCTGGCGTAAGCTATTACTGGCGTACGCTGGATACCAGCTTGCTGTATATTGTCCCCAGCCCGATAATACCTTTTGCACAGGCAGGCATCTATAAATCGTATGTAATGCTGAATGGCTGTACCTCTGATACAGCAAGGCTGAATGTAGTAGTGGATAGCGCCGGGCCGCCTGTAGTAAGTGTATTCAGCTTTCCGGACACGGTGATACCAGGTTTTTATATGACCTTTAAAGCTATTGTTAGCAATGCAGGCAGTAAGCCGAAATACCAATGGCAAAAGAACGGCGTGGACATTAAGGGCGCCACCAATAATGTGCTGATAACAAATGATGTAAAGGTGCACGACATAATAAGTGTGATAGTATACAGCAACCTGCCTTGTGCCATACCAGATAGTGCAGTGGCGAGCACCTGGCCGCTAAGTATCGATGACCTAAACTCGAGTATCTACAACGTGGATGTTTACCCCAATCCCAATAAAGGAAACTTTACGATAAAGGGACGAATAAAAGATAATATTACAAATGTGTCAGTAAGCATCATGAACCTTTTAGGGCAAACGGTGTTTACTGTTCGGCTACCTGTAGACAATGGAGCATTTCAGCAGGATATAAGCTTGCCCGGTGTGGCAAACGGTGCTTATATGCTACAGTTGCAGACTAATGGAGCGAGCTATTTTACAAAAATCACATTAGCGAGATAGTACGCATTATTCAAAATGCTATGTATGTTAAAGTTCATTTCTTTGCAATAATCCTTGATTATTGAAGGTTAAAATATCTTTAATTTCAAAACTTTCATTTATTAAAACAGTCGTCTTACCTTTGTGGACGTTGAAAATGATTCAATAGCTAAACACCGCATTTAACGCATAAAATCATATGGGCTACGTAAAAGACAGCTTTAAAGCAAAAGCTGATGCACAATCAAAAGAAATTAAAAGTTTGCTGGAACAACATGGTAACATGAAGCTGGATGATGTAACAATAGCACAGGCGTACCAGGGTATGCGCGGTATACCGGGGCTTGTTACTGAAACATCATTGCTTGATTCCAACGAGGGTATCCGTTTCCGTGGCTTTTCAATTCCTGAATTAAGAGAAAAATTATCTAAAGCTGAAGGTGGCAATGAGCCATTGCCTGAAGGATTGTTTTATCTTATGCTGATTGGCGAAATACCAAGCCATGAAAATGTAGAACATATATCTGCTACCTGGGCTCGCCGCTCGCATGTGCCTAACCATGTGTTTGACGTAATAGAAGCATTGCCTGTTTCTACACACCCAATGACCCAGTTTTGCGCTGCCATCTTAGCTTTACAAACCGAATCAAAATTTGCAAAAGCATATGCTGAAGGTATCAGCAAGAAAGAACATTGGTCTTATGTATATGAAGATGCAATGACGCTGATAGCCCGCCTGCCACGTGTAGCTGCTTATATCTATCGCCGCAAATACAAAAACGGTGACCATATACAGCCTGATGGCATGCTGGACTGGGCAGGCAACTTTGCCCATATGCTGGGTTATGATTCAGACGGCTTTAAAGAACTAATGCGCCTGTACCTGACCATACATGCTGATCATGAAGGTGGTAACGTATCAGCACATGCTACCCACCTGGTAGGCTCTGCACTGAGCGATCCTTACCTGTCATTTGTAGCAGGTATGACCGGTCTTGCTGGTCCGCTGCATGGCCTGGCTAACCAGGAAGTGATGGGCTGGATAGAAGAAATGAATAAAGAGCTGAATACAGACAGCCCAAGCAAAGAACAAATAGCTGAATACATAAAGAAGACACTGAGCGAAGGTAAAGTAGTACCAGGCTATGGTCACGCAGTGCTGCGCAAAACAGATCCACGCTTCGTAGCTCAGATGGAATTTGCAAAACGCCATTGCCCTGAAGATCCAATGGTGCAGACCGTATGGAACGTGTATGAAGTAGCGCCACCAATACTGGAAGGTACCGGTAAGATAAAGAACCCATGGCCAAATGTAGATGCACATTCTGGTGCACTGCTGAATCACTACGGCCTGGTAGAAAAAGAATTCTACACGGTGCTGTTCGGCGTAAGCCGCGCGCTGGGTGTGCTTGCCAGTCTTTGCTGGGACCGTGCACTGGGCTTTCCGCTGGAACGTCCGAAATCCATTACCACTGAATGGGTGAAGAAATTCGTGGCGAAAGGTGAGAAGGTGTCATAATAAAACATATTGATAACTGAAAGGCAGGCAGCGCAATCTGCTTGCCTTTTATATTATAATCTAAACATACAATAACAAACACATAGTAATGAACAAAGGTCCTATTTCACAATTCATACAACATCATTACCGCCATTTCAACGCGGCTGCATTGGTTGATGCTGCTAAGGGATATGAAACACATTTACTGGAAAATGGTAAGATGCTGGTATCACTGGCGGGCGCTATGAGTACAGCAGAGCTGGGTATATCACTGGCTGAAATGATACGCCAGGATAAGATACAAATCATCAGCTGTACAGGCGCTAACCTGGAAGAAGACATAATGAACCTGGTGGCACATACGCACTACAAGCGTGTACCGCATTATCGTGATCTGAGCCCGAAGGAAGAATGGGAATTGCTGGAACAGGGTTATAACCGTGTAACTGATACCTGCATACCTGAAGAAGAAGCTTTCCGCAGAATACAGCGTCATATTTTTAAAATATGGAAAGATGCTGAAGAGAAAGGTGAACGCTACTTTCCGCATGAGTTTATGTACAAGCTGCTGCTGAGCGAAGTGATGAAAGCGGATTATGAAATAGATCCCAAGCATAGCTGGAT